>JBNKEI010000087.1:0-5288 GCA_050288705.1 Myxococcales bacterium | reverse complement strand
TGCTGGGGTTTTGGAGGGGAGAGTGGTTGCTGGATTTGCGCCCTGGTGGGCGATGCAATGGTGTTGGATTAGCGCACTTTGGGGGCGATGATGGATGGCGATGGAAAAATGCATCGCACTTGGGTTTTGGAGTGGGGTGCTGGTTGGAAATCGGGCAAAAAATGGCATTGCATCGCTTTCTACGGCCGCGGATGGAAGGTGAGGGTTGAATGGCGGGGTGGAGGAAATGCGTGTATATGTATGCAATCGTCATCTGAAGAGACTGCAATATGGTAGAAAGGTCGCCGGACGACATGCTGCTTCGCTACCTTCGGAGTCACGGCGTTCAGGATACTGCTGGTTAGTTTTATCGGGGTGAAGAGTCGAATGCCGTATTTATTACAAAATATCGCTAGTCTCCATAAGCAATATCGATGCAACAAAATGAAAACACAAGAAAAAATTTATTGAACTTCAATTGCAAAAGCTATAGTAATCCTTGCTCAAATTCGGAGGCGTGTACTGACGTAGTAACTGGTTATTATCGGCAAGCCGAGTAGAAAGATGTCATGAATTCGACATTGCGCGCTTTTGTTGGTGTCAGTGTCCTTATAATTGCCGTCATCGCCATACAGGGATAAAATTTCTGTAGATTCGCACGCTTCTTGTTTTGGGAAAACTAAAATGAGTCCAAGGTTTTCGGCAAACTATTCGCCTGTCGTTGCTAAGGAAAGCTCTGCAAAAGAAAGCCCTGATAAAAGAACCAGAACCGCCAGTCATGGGATGAATTGCCCCAGGGCTTTGCGCGTTCCAGTCCGTTTTAACCCACTCCAATGATTGCTCCAACTGCTCCATCAACTAATGAATCCGAACCAAGCATTTCATTTTCGCCGCTTTCCGCAGTAGGTACTTATCTGCGCCATTACGAATTGATTCGTAAACTGGGCGGCGGAGGAATGGGCCATGTGTTTCTGGCTCGTGATTCCAAATTAGCTCGCTTAGTGGCAATTAAGTTTTTGCATTCTCAAGGGGAAGAACTATCGCAAAGATTTGCCACCGAAGCCCGGGCGATTGCCAAATGCAGTCACGAGAATATTGTTACCCTTCACGAAGCAGATGAATATGAAGGTATTCCTTATCTAGTCTTAGAATACTTGGCAGGAAATACTCTTAGAAAGGTTTTGGAGGGATATCCAGAAACCAAACCCATGCCTCCAGAGCGGGCAGTAGAGCTTATGGTGCCGGTTATTAGAGCAGTAATTTGTGCTCACCAGCACAATATTGTGCATCGCGATCTTAAACCAGGGAATATTATTATTACTGAATCAGGAACCATTAAAGTACTAGATTTTGGAATAGCCAAGGTAGTACAACCAGATTATCTTACCCGGGAGCAAGTAAGCCCTGTATTTGATTCCCTTCCCAATGAAATTTCCCTAGAGGATTCCAATCTCACCCGCCAAGGTATTTTGATTGGAACTCTTACCCATATGGCCCCCGAACAATGGGCAGGCAATGAAAATATTGATTTTCGTGCCGATTTGTGGGCTTGCGGCATTATACTTTTTCGCATGCTTTCTGGAAAGCATCCACTTCATCATTTGCAAGGCATACAACTACAAGTAGTTTCCCAGTTAGACCAGCCCATGCCTTCCCTGCGCTCCATGGCGCCGCAAGTACCCGAAGAACTGGCACAAATAGTTGATTGGTGCTTAAAAAAGCGCCTTGACGAGCGTATTCCCGATGCCCAAACCTTATTGCAAGCATTAGAGCGGTTTTTGCCTGGAAATCAAGCAAAAACCTTGCAAAGCGACCAGTGCCCTTATAATGGCCTATATGCATTTCAAGAAAATGACCACAACAAATTCTTTGGCCGTTCTCTGGAAATAGAGGCATTACTAAACCGCCTTCTCGACCAACCTTTAGTGGCCATAGTGGGACCTTCGGGGGTGGGGAAATCATCCTTTGTACGCGCAGGGCTAATACCAGCTTTAAAAAGAGCTGATTCCTGGGAAAGTATAGTTTTCCGGCCGGGAAGTAATCCGCTTCTCGCCTTGGCGCGAAGCATAGGCGAGCCCGAGTCGGAAAAACTGGAAAAAGAAATAGTAGCTAGAATGCGCGCTGAACCGGGGTGGGCGGGAGTTGTATTAAGAAATAGGGCAAAGTTTAATAAAAAACGAATTGTGTTATTTGTTGACCAATTCGAAGAATTATACACTCTCACCAATGACCAAAAAGAAAGAGAAAGTTTTCTTAATTGCTTAGGAGGAATAGCCGACCATGCCAGCTCGCCCATTCGGGTGATAATTTCCCTGCGTTCTGATTTTGTAGACCGCATTTTTCAGGAGCCAAAATTTTCAAAAGAATGGGGGCAAGGTCTGTTCTTCTTGCGTTCTCCGCAGGGAAAAAATCTGGAAGAGGCGCTGGTAAAACCTTTGGAAATGGCCGGTTATGGTTTTGAAAATGAAACCATCATTAGTGAAATGTTGGAGTATTTAAGAAATACTCCCGGCGCACTGCCTTTATTGCAGTTTGTGGCCAGGCAATTATGGGAAGGCCGTGACCGCAATCGCAAGCTAGTGACTATGCAAAGCTACCAGGAATTAGGAGGAATTTCCGGGGCCCTAGCACAATATGCCGATCGAGTATTGGAAACCTTGGCCCCAGTGCTGCGCGATAGTGCGCGGATTTTGTTTTTACGACTAGTTACCCCGGAAAAAACTCGCGCGGTGGTTTCTCTAAAAGAAATACAAGCACTTTCCCAAGGAAGAGCCGAATTAGAGCATCTAGTGGAAAAATTGGTGCAAGCCCGGCTTTTGATAGTGCAAGAAGGGTCTAGTGGGTCCCCTGGTTCTATTGGTTCTACCATAGAATTGGTGCATGAATCACTTATTGATAATTGGCCACAACTTAAAAAATGGCTAGAGGAGACTGGCGAAGATTCATTTGTCTTGGAACAATTACGTATTGTTTCCAAACAATGGAAGGCTAGAAACAAAGACCAGAACTTGCTTTGGCAAGGCGATTTAGTAAGTGAAGCCAAAAGACTCCAAAAAAGATTTCAAGGTGAATTATCTAAGCTAGAAAATGAATATTTAGAAGCAGTTTTTGCTCAGGCAAGCCGGGCGGCGCGCAGAAAAAGCGCATTGATCGTGACCGTAATAGTGTTCCTTAGCGTGCTAACCGCTGCCCTAGCAGGAGTAGCGGTAGTAATAAAGCAGGCGAAAGAGGAAGCGGACAGACAGGCACAAATAGCACGTATAGCCGAGGCCAGGGCGTTGAAATCCTTGGAAGAAGCCCAGCAAAAAGAACAAGAAAGGGCAGAAGCCGCCCGGCATGCAGAAGAGGAACAAAAAAGAGCCGAGGCAGCAGCACAAAGTGCTCAGAGGGCACTGGAGAAAGAAAACGCTGCCCAACAAGAGGCTTTAAGAAAGGCGCGGGAAGCCCGTAGCGCGCAAGAAGCAGCGGTTAGGGCGGAACAAGAACGCATTCGGCTACGGGAAAAGGAATTAGAACGCCTTAAAAGACAACAAAAACAAATGGGCGGGGCGCCAATTATTGAAAAGGAGTTGCAATGAGTCCGCAGCAAAAAAGAAAACCATTTCCGGGAGTGGGACAGTTCGCTCTACTAGGATTACTCTTATTTTTCGCCCAAAGCTGCATTTACGGAGAAAGATTAGAGTGCCCAGGAATTGTATGCCCGGTAAACATGGCCTGCTCTCCCAATGGCACCCCGGTTTGTATTCCGCAAGGATGCGGGGATGGAGAATTAGTGACTGGTGAAGAATGCGACGCGGGCGGGGTAGAAACCGCAGATTGCAACATTAACTGCAAGCGACCAAAATGCGGGGATGGGGTGGTTAATCAGCTTGCTGGAGAACAATGCGATAAGTTTGGAGAGCCAAATGCCGAATGCAATCTTGATTGCACGATTAGCAAGTGTGGAGACGGAAAGATTAACCCTGCTGCCGGAGAAGAGTGTGACGACCAAGGAGAGTCTGAGAAATGTAATGCTGATTGCACGTCATTCCAGTATGGGGATGGAAAGGTAAATAGCGCTGCTGGAGAAGCTTGCGATGACGGGAATCTGGTGGGTGGTGATGGCTGTGATGCTGAAGGGAAATTGGAAAATTGCCTGGACGGGGTAATTGATGCCCTGGAGCAGTGTGATGACGGAAAAGAAACCAAAACCTGCAATGCTGATTGTACACACGCAAAATGTGGGGATTGGAAGGTCAATCAGACTGCGGGAGAGGAATGCGATGACGGTCCTTTGGGCTCGGAGGAATGTAATGCGAATTGTACGAAACGCCAATGCGGTGATGGCGTGGTGAACGAGACTGCTGGCGAGGAATGTGACCCTGGGGCTCCCAATACAGACACCGCAGAATGCACGCGTGAATGTAAAAAAAGCCTTTGTGGGGATGGGCATATTAACCAAGCGGCTGGCGAGCAGTGCGATGATAAAGAAAAAAACACCGACGCTACCAGATGTGAGTATGGTTATAGTAAGTGCAATGTATGCACCACCAGTTGCAAAAATAAGGAATTAAAAGGGCCATTTTGTGGAGACGGAAAAACAGACGAACCTTGGGAAGTCTTTGATGACGGTGACCGTAAAGATAATACTGAGTGTAACGAATATGGGAAGGATTGCACATTTAGTAGCGCTGATTGTACTCGGATAGACACAATAAAAGGTCCATTTTGTGGTGATAATATAAAAAATGGAGGAGAGCAATGCGATCCGGGACCTACTAAAGAATCCAAGAGTTGCAATAGTGATTGTACGCCTAACCAATGCGGCGACGGAATAAAGAATGTAATCGCAGGGGAAACCTGCGATGACAAAAATCGCAATTCATTGGATGGATGTGATGAGAACTGCCATTTAGAGAAATGCGGGAATGGAGTGAAAGACCCGGGGGAAGAATGTGAAAAAGGAAGTGGCAACTACGAAACAGCAACATGCAATTTTGACTGCACGTTAGTTCGATGTAATGACAAAATAATCAACAAAACGGCTGGAGAAGTATGTTTTGATGGAAATACCATCACGGAAACTGAATGCGTTTATGGTATTAAAAGTTGCGAAGTATGCAGTGGTGATTGCAAGCAATTTATAACGAGAACTGGGCCTTATTGCGGAGATGAAATTATAAATGGAGGAGAAACTTGCGATGCCATCGGTGTACCAGAATTCTGCAATAATTGCGGGTGCGCTCCAACTCATGCTGCAATCAATTCTGAGATAGCAAAGTTTTCTGCTCCTTTCAAATCAACCAATGAGATAGTGGTGGATACCAAAA
>JBNKEI010000086.1:0-17714 GCA_050288705.1 Myxococcales bacterium | reverse complement strand
AGTCTCAAAAATCTAGTGCATCTGTAAGTCGTTACACTAGTTATTCTGATGCTGGAAAATACGGCTGTTTATTCCGAAGCTGATAACCAAAACTTATAACTTTTAAACGCTTTGGCGATTTTATGCATCCAACGAAGCGTCTAAAGTATCCACATAGCTAATGATAATTTAGGGCGGGGAAGGATAGAGCGAGAAGCCAAAGGCTCCGATTTCCGAACGATGTTGGAGACACCGTCCTTCAGGACGGTGAGGATAATGATGCCCAGGGACGGAATCGAACCATCGACACGGGGATTTTCAGTCCCCTGCTCTACCAACTGAGCTACCTGGGCGAAACAGGTGCGTACTATCGTAGCAGTGCGCATATTTGTCAAGAGAAAATTGTTAGAAAAGCTCCTTTTTTGGATGGCCGAGCTAGCTGTTGTGGTTTTTTAACTGCTCGGCAGTAAAGAAGGTTCTGCATCCGTCGAGCATGTCTTGAATATCGCCATCCATGTAGGCGGGCAAGTTGTGGCGCGACTTGTTGATGCGATGGTCGGTGACGCGATCTTGAGGAAAGTTATAAGTGCGAATCTTCTCTGATCGCTCTCCAGTGCCTACTTGGCTTTTGCGGGCCGCGTCGCGTTCACTGCTAAGTCTTTCTTGTTCCATTTCGTAGAGTTTGGCGCGCAGCATCTTCATAGCCATGGCCCTATTCTTTATTTGGCTTTTTTCTTGCTGGCACTTAACCACTACCCCGGTTGGTCTATGCGTCAAGCGCACTGCGGAATCAGTGGTGTTTACGCTCTGTCCTCCTGAGCCAGTGGAGCGGAAGACTTGCATGTCAATGTCGGCGGGGTTGATTTGAATATCCACGTCTTCCGCTTCGGGCATAACTGCTACGGTGACGGTAGAAGTATGAATGCGCCCCTGGGTTTCGGTAGCGGGAATCCGCTGTACTCTGTGTACTCCAGATTCATATTTCAAGCTGGAGTAAACTGCTGACCCGCTAATGCTGATAATGGCTTCTTTTATTCCGCCAGCGTTTCCTTCGGAGAGATCGACGACCTGGCTCGACCATCCACGTCTTTCGGAATAGCGCAAATACATGCGCATTAGCTCGCCAGCAAAAAGCCCAGCCTCGTCACCTCCGGTTCCGGCGCGTATTTCTAAAATAACGTCACGATCGTCATTAGGGTCACGAGGAAGCAAAAGAATCTTCAACTTGTCGGATAATGCTTCGAACTGCACTTTTAAAGCAGGTAATTCCTCTCGAGCAATAGATCTCAAATCGAGATCGCTATCTTCAAGAAGTTCTTCGTTTTCCTGTAGCTGTTTTTGAAGATGGCGATAGGCGCGATAAGTCTCAACCAGAGGCTCCAGGTGGGCACGCTCGCGTGCAACCTTTTGAAGTTTTACCGTATTGCTGGTGACTTCCGGATTGGTTAGGTCGTGAGTGAGGCGTTCAAACTTCAACTCGACTTCGTCTAAATTTTCTATCATATTTGCAAAACTAAGAATGTTAGTAAAAATTCTGAAAATGTCAACTTGCCTATCGCGTCTGTTCAGGTTGCAGAAGAGCATGTATAAATGAATGACTGGATGACATTAATCTACTTGTTTATATGTTGAAATTATGATAGGCACTTAGCACATTTTTCGTTGAGAAGCACGAAAAGTGGGCATGGTTGCCCACTTTTCTTTTTGTGGATGGAGTGAGTGAAAGAGCAAGTTACACAAAAAGCATGGAGTATAGCTCAACCTATCATCGAGAATGAAGGTTTGGAGCTGGTGGACGTGGAGTATCTTCGTGAGGGCAGTCGTTGGGTTTTGCGCTTTTATATTGACAAGCCAGATCAATCGCCGTTTCTACCTGCTCTTGAAGATGGGGAACAGGGGAGGTGGCGAAGTGGAGTTGGATTAGAAGATTGCCAGAGAGTGAGCCATGCGGTGGAAATGGCAATTGACGTTGCTGACTTAGTACCCCACGAATATTCTCTGGAGGTTTCTAGTCCTGGAATTGAACGTTCACTGACTCGTCCGGAGCATTTTTCGAGATTTGTGGGTCGAAAAGTAAAGATAAAGACGTTTTCTCCACTTTCTGATCCCCCGAGGAAAAATTTTAAAGGCGTTCTAGTCTCATATGAGGGAGATATAGCCGAAGTTGAGGTGGAAGGGGGCGGCCGTTTCTCGATTTCGCGAAAAGAAATCGCTAAAGCTCGACTTCAAGCTGAGTGGGATTAAGAGCATAGATTTCGGCAGGTTCTTACATAGCGATGGATTGGTGTCCGTCGTGCCCGAAAAACGTGATTGGGCCACGCCCATCACCACAAAGAGACTGAAGAAAGGAAAAACGCCATGCAGTCACAGGCAGTAAACATGAATATGGTCATTGACCAAGTCGCCAAGGATAAAGGACTTGAGCGCTCGGTATTAATACAGACCTTGGAGCAGGCGATTCTTCAGTCAGCTAAGAAAACATTCGGGCAAGAAAGGAACCTGGAAGCCAAATACGAAGAATCAAAAGGCGTGGTCGAGCTATTCCAGGCAATTACGGTCGTTACAGAAATTACCGATCCCCTTCAGGCTTGCAATCAGCTAACTCTTGAAGAAGCGCGGGCAAAGGGGTTGGAAGTTGAACCGGGAGATGAGCTGGTTTTTCAAATTTTCTATCGTGACGAAGACGCCGAGGCTGCCAAGGCCCAGGACGACCAATATGGAGATGTGCTAAAACTCAAGACCTTTCGTCGAGGGTTCGGACGTATAGCAGCACAAACCGCCAAGCAGGTTATTATCCAGCGAACACGAGATGCGGAGCGCGAAATCGTGTTTAATGAGTATCGAGATCGCAAAGGCGAAATAGTGACCGGAATTGCTCGGCGCTTTGAGCATGGCAATATTGTAATCGACTTAGGGCGTGCGGAAGCGGTATTGCCGGTTAGAGAGCAGGTTCCTAGAGAAAGCTACCGGGCTGGGGATCGCGTGCAAGCTTATGTTTTGGATGTACTGCGCGAGTCCAAAGGTCCGCAGATAATTTTATCGCGTACTTCTGTTCATCTACTAACCAAGCTGTTTGAAATGGAAGTTCCAGAGATTACAGAAAATGTAGTGGTTATTGAAGCGGCTGCCAGGGAACCCGGTGGAAGGGCAAAAATTGCGGTGTCTTCCCGAGACTCGGATGTTGATCCAGTAGGTGCTTGTGTGGGAATGAAAGGGAGTCGAGTGCAGGCAGTAGTACAGGAGTTGCGTGGAGAAAAAATCGATATAGTGCCTTGGGATGAAGATCCTGCTCGTTTTGTTTGTTCTGCCTTGGCGCCTGCAGAAGTTTCGCGTGTTTTGATCGATGACGCCAATCATGCCATGGAGATCATTGTGCCTGATGATCAGCTTTCATTGGCTATTGGGCGACGCGGCCAAAATGTTCGCTTGGCGGCACAGCTTACTGGTTGGAAGCTAGATATAAACAGCGAAAGTCGTGTTAAGGAAATGCGAGAGTTTGCCGCTCGATCTCTAGGAAAACTTCCTGGAACTAATGACCTGCTTATTGAAACCATGTACTCTCACGGATTTCGGAAAGCACAAGATGTAGCGGAAGCTTCCGCTGAGGTACTGGCTCAGATTCCAGGAATTGATTCGGTAAAGATTGCGGAGATGCAAGCTGCTGCGCGAGCTCAGATGTTGGTTGATGCCCAAGAATTGACAAAGCTGGAAGCAGAGCGCGAAGCTGCGCGACTTGCGGAAGCGCGTCGGCACCCCGATATGCTATCTCCAATTGAGCGATTACTGCGGGTGCGGGGAGTGGGGGAGAAAACAATCGAGCAGCTTGCCCAAGGGGGCTACGGTACGGTGGAGAATTTGGTTCAGGAACAGGATTTGATGAAACTTGCAGATTCCACAGGAATAGGCATCAAAAAAGCAAGGCAGTTAAAAACTGCCGCAGAAAGTTACCTGGTAGAGGAACAAAAACTGCGGGAAGAACTGAGTGGTGAGTCTGGTGAGTCTAAAGAGACAATCGAAATGATTTCTCCACCAGCTAGATCGGGAACACCAGAGCAATCGGCGGGGCCGTCTTAGGAATTTGTCGAGATCTGATTGTTGACCGCAGAGCTAGAAAGATCTAGAAGCTACGCGGCGTTATGTTTGAGTGCCGCAGGGAGTAGGGTGTAATGGCGAAGAAGCGCGTTCATGAGATCGCCAAGGATCTCAAGATCCACGGCATCGAGATGGACAATAAAGAGCTGATTTCCGAGCTCCAAGATTTGGACTTCGATGTCAAGAGCCATTCTTCGTCGTTGGACGAGGATCAGGCTGCAGTCGCAATAGAAAAAATAATGCAGAAGCGGAAGCCCAAGGCTGCCGCTATGCCGGTACATGCGGCTGGCTTTGTGGTACGTAGAAGAAGGCCAGAAGCTACAGCAACGGTGCCATCTCCTGCCGAAACTGTGGTCTCTCAGCCAACGGAAACTGTACCGGCAGAAGTGAAGGCTGCTGCAGAGGTAGCGCGAGATGCTTCAAAGGAAACATCTTCTACATCTGCTATTCCCAAAGTTGCTGTAAGCGAACCCGAAAAGAAACCTGAAATGATAGAAGTTGCTGAAGGGGGAAATGTCAGTTCCAATAACGCAGGTGCAACTGGCGCATTTTCTCTTAGTAGCGATAATGTGACCATTGAGCCTGTATCTGTACCCAAGCCAATTAAGAAGCCAGAGGAAGCCTTGGCCTCCACCACAACTGATTCTGCTGTATCTGGAAAACCGACTGTGACTCCCGCGACCCCGTCAACAAGTTCATCCACCAAGCAAGAAGCATCACCTCGCCCAGCTAAGTCGATTAAGCCATCGGGCCCTTCGCTGCCGAGAGTTGTATCGCGAGAGGTTTCAGATGCCAATTTATCGCGTCCATCTCGCTCAGCTAGACCAACGCCTAGTTCTCGGCAGGGTTCTGGTCAGCCGAGGCCTCCAGTAGATCCTCGTAGTCAACGGCCTACTGCTACTCAGGCGGTGGTCTTGAGTAGACCATCGGTTCCGGTTAGGCGGGTTACTCCTCCCTCTGATGCACATAAGCGGGTTCCTTTGGCTCCTGGGCCCAGGGCTATTGGAGAAGTTCGAGAGCTTAAGGTGGGCACCGATTTCATGGGGCGGCGTGAATTCACTGATGTGACTAAAGATCATTCCGCCAAAAAACGTGGAAAGCAGGAAATCAAGGAAAATCTTACCAAGCAAGAGCTCATTGATCTTGCTCGCGGGCGAGTTACTCTACCGCTTAGGGTAGGCAAGAAAAAGAAGCCTACCAAGAAGGGTGCCAAGACCCAAATTACAGAAATGGCAGAAGAGAAAAAGGTAATCAAGATTGACGAAACTATTTCTGTGTCGGAGCTTTCTCGAACCATAGGAATTAAGGCGGTTGATCTCATCAAAAAGCTGATGGCATCGGGACAGATGGTAACGGTGAATTCCAGCTTAGATTCTGATACGGCAGCGATTTTGGCCGCTGACTACGGCTGGCGAGTTGAAAAGAAGGGCTTTGGTATTGAGAACTATCTTCCTGAGTCCGATAGTCGACCTGATGACATGAAGACGCGTCCCCCAGTAGTGACCATTATGGGGCATGTCGATCATGGCAAAACCAGTCTATTAGATGCGATTCGTAAGGCAGATGTGGTTGGCGGAGAAGCTGGTGGAATTACTCAGCATATTGGCGCCTATTCAGTCATGACTTCCGAGGGAAAGGCAGTTACCTTCCTCGATACGCCAGGCCACGAGGCATTCACTGCGATGCGTGCTCGCGGAGCAAAGGTGACTGACATTGTAGTTATTGTGGTAGCCGCTGATGATGGGGTTATGCCGCAGACACGTGAAGCTGTTAACCATGCAAAGGCGGCAGAGGTTCCTATCTTGGTTGCAATTAACAAGATAGATAAGCCGGGTGCAAATCTGCAAACCGTCAAGAATCAGCTAATGGAATTTGGATTAGTAGATGAGCAATTCGGTGGTGATACCATCATGGTGCCGGTGTCAGCCAAAACTCAAGAAGGGCTTCCCCATTTGTTGGAGATGATTTTACTACAAGCGGAAGTTCTCGAGTTAAAGGCCAACCCTAATCGAGCTGCAAAATGCACGGTAGTTGAGGCCAAGTTGGAAAAAGGCCGCGGTCCGGTGGCTACAGTCATTGTTCGCGAAGGGACCCTTAAGGCTGGCGATCCGATAGTTACGGGTACTCAATTCGGAAAAGTACGAGCCATGACTAATGATCATGGAGAAAAGGTAGAGTCGGTTCTTCCAGGATTTCCGGTAGAAGTTATCGGTTTGTCAGGAGTGCCAACTGCGGGAGACGAATTTTGGGTTTTAGATAGCGAGAACTCTGCCAAAGAGGTTGCTCTGCATCGTTCCCAAAAAGATAGGGAAAAGGAACTTGCCAAGAGCGCTAAGGTTAAGCTGGAAGATTTCTTTTCTCGGGTGGAAAAAGGCGAAGCAAAGGAGCTAAAGCTCATTGTTAAAGCTGATGTACAGGGCTCGGTAGAAGCGGTAGTGGATTCCTTGCAAAAACTTTCCAGCACCAAAGTGAAGGTGAAGGTAATTGATTTTGGAGTTGGCGGAGTAAAAGAATCTGATGTGATGCTGGCTGCGGCGTCCGACGCCCTCATCGTGGGTTTTAACGTTCGTCCAGAGTCAAAGACCTCAGAAGTAGCGCAGCAACATGGCGTGGAAATTCGCATGTATCAAATCATCTACCAAGCCGTAGATGAAGTTCGTAAAGCCATGGAAGGATTGCTTGAGCCTACGCGCAGAGAAAAGACTTTGGGGCGCGCGGAAGTGCGTAACTTGTTTAGTGTTCCTAAACTGGGCACTATCGCTGGCTGTGCAGTAATAGATGGAAAAATCGCTCGGTCGGCAATGGTTCGACTTTTGCGTGATAACAAGCAGGTGTTTGTAGGAAAAATTGGCTCTCTAAGGCGATTCAAAGATGATGTTCGGGAAGTAGCGAGTGGCTTCGAGTGTGGTCTTTCTATTGAGAATTACAGTGACATTAAGCAGGGCGATGTGGTGGAGGCTTACGAGATTGAGGAGGTTCGTCAAAGTCTCTAATAATCAATAGCCAATTGCAAAACCCGCCGGCAAATGGGGTTTGGGGCGAGAGCCCCGAGTAGAGCGACGGCGAGCTATGCTTGCCCAAAGCGGAAAAATTGGGGTTTTGCAATTGCCTCCCAAGATTGCTGAATACTCAATGGATGCAAATGCTCGCTCGACTGTACTCATCTCTTTAGAACATAAAGAGATTGCACTGGTTCGTTCGTTATTGCGCAATCCTTCGCTACTGGATTCTTCGGAAGAGACAGTAATTCGAACCGCTATATCGGTTTCTCGCTTGCATCATATTCGTACTGACCAGGGTGAGCTTGAGTTGGAACCATGCGTTCTTGGCTTGCGGGATGAAACCTGCAAGCTGCTGGAGATAGCGGGCGTTCGAGCTGGCAGTACCCCTTCTGTAGAGAAATTGGCGCCCGTTGCTAAGATACTGCGCAATCGGGTTGTGGAAGCGCTCTCCCAAATAGGTAGAATCTGCCAAGGTAAGGTTTCCTGGGAGCAAATTGACCAGGAAATTCGTAGCAGAAAGCTAGTAGTTGTGGCCGGAGGTGGGGGAGGGGTGGGTTATATTTATTTGGGAGCCTTTAAATTTCTGGCTGATTCCGGTTTTACTCCTTCGCTTATAGTCGGTACTAGTATTGGCGCTGTTTTGGGACTATGTCGAGCCAAACATCTTGATTTTGATTCCAGTTCATTTGTACGGATTTTACGATCGCTTTCCTGGGGAAAACTTTTTCAGCCATTATCTACCAAAAGCCGCTATGGATTACCCGCAGCGTTGCGTTTTCATTTGCATTCAGCAATTGGAAATTTCTTTCGTCGTCCCGATGGAACATCGCTCTGTCTATCCGATTTACCTATCCCTTTGGTGGTAACGGTGTCGGGGATCCGTTCTGGTGTCCTTCCTCATCCAATAGAGTTTTATGAAAGTCTTCTTGAGGGAATAGCCGGATTTCCTCGGCCGTGGTTTTGGGCTCGAAAAATTCCCCAAATCATAAGTTCTTTTACTGAATTGGCGCAGGTATCCGATCGGCTGCAGACAATAAATTTAGGGTTTGACTCAGGAACAGAAAATTTTGATGCAGTAGATGCAGTGGGCTTTTCGGCAGCTCTTCCCGGAGTTCTCCATTACGATCTAATCCGTCGTGATGAAAGAATGCGCGCAATTCTTGACGATATGTTTTTGCGTCACGATTTGTTTCGTATTACCGACGGTTTTTTGGTGGACAATGTTCCTGTTCGTGCTGCTTGGCAAGCAGTTCAGCGAGGCTTAATTGGAACACGTAACGCATTAATTTTAGCATTAGACGGCTTTGCCCCGCGACTATCTTCTCCCATGTGGTTGGCGATTCAGCAGCTAATGGCTACTCAAGTGCAAAAAGGCATAGATCACGCTCATTTATACAAGGGCTTCTCGGGAACTCTTTCTCCCTTGGAGGCTATTCCTAGTGTGTCCTCGATGGTTAAAATGATGGAACGAGGGAAAGCAGAGTTAATGAGTGAGCTTCCTTTTTTAAATAGAATGTTGCAGCCATTGGCCCCCTTAAACCATAAAAGCATATAGAAAAGGCATAAAAGCTAAAGATTCGCAGCCATCTCCAGAATCCCTGGCGAAAATACGAAAATCATTTGGAGCGGTGCATGAAGCACCTACGGCGTTTTTCAGCTCTATTGAACTGGTTTTTGAAATCACCTTGCTCGGCGGCTTATACTGGAGCCCACGGCGGGGCGACCATGGAAGAAAAGATAGCAGGACGGTGGTTTATTACCCCTCACGCTGTACGTCAATACATACATCGTGTCCGCCCGGGTCTACTGTATCCTTACGCTCTTGCAGAGTTGATTCGCCTGAGTGAATGTGCTCGCTATATAAAACAATTGAATCATTTAGAATTGTGGCGCGGCCCCAAACCACTGCGTTTGCGTTTATATATAGGTCGGCAACGCAATGGAGCGCCTCAACTCGTAACCGTGCTTAAGGGCCCCGAAAAAGCAAGCTAACATGGAAAAAGTTTTCTATGCGCATAGCGATCCCAGCGGAAAAAAGCCATCTGCAGAAGGTGCTGCTTGGCAAATTCTCAGGGAACATCTCATAAATGTTTCACGAAATGCCGAAAAATTTGCAAGGTCTGCGAATCCAGAAAACAATACATTTATCCAGTCTGCTCGATGGGCTGGCTTGCTGCACGATATGGGAAAATATTCCGATGCATTCCAGCAAAGAATTCTCGGCGCTTTGAAACGAGTGGAGCATTCGGGGCACGGCGCCGCAAAAGCACAAAAACATTTCGCAGTAGATACTGCGCTCGCCATTGCTGGGCATCATGCTGGATTGCCAGCAATTGGCGGCTCTACAAGCTCTTTGAAAGAACGAGTGAATCGATGTAATGCCGAAGCAGACATTTTATGGAATAGAATGTGCGATGATTTTGCTAATTGCGGACATGAATCGCTGCTGAATGGCAATCCTTTGGCGACTTTGCGTATTCCAGGTAATAAACTCGATTTATACACGCGGATGCTGGAAAGCGTTTTGGTAGACGCTGACCGATTGGACGCGGCTGGTAGTAATTGTGAGGAGCACCCCTTCCAAGACGCTTCCCTGCGTTTGCAGCGCCTTCAGGCTTACATTGAAGAACGAGCGGCAAAAATGGCGCCTGGGCCGCTTCGGGAAGCTCGGCGTATGGTACTTGAGGCATGCCTTGCTGCTTCTGAAAAACCGCAGCGGCTGCAATCTCTCACGGTTCCTACGGGAGGGGGAAAAACGCTTGCATCCATGGCTTTTGCGATTCGCAGAGCGGCCCTGACACCGCAATGGTGTCGTCGAATTATTGTAGTGATTCCGTATTTATCGATAATTGAGCAGAATGCCTCGGTATTTGCTCAAGCAATAGGAGAAGATATTATTTTTGAGCACCATTCAGGCAATCTTTTCGAAGAGCACGACTCAGAGGAAATGCTTGATACCTATCAAATGCAGAAAAGGCTCGCTGCGGAAAACTGGAATGTTCCCATTGTGGTAACAACATCGGTGCGTTTTTTTGAATCCCTTTTCTCAAATCGCCCTGCCGATCTTCGTCGGCTTCATAACATTGCTCGTTCGGTGGTCATTCTCGATGAAGTACAAGTGCTTCCTAGAAACATGCTGCGCGCATTGCTTTCAATGATTCGCGAACTTAGTGATGAATGGGGAACAACCTTTCTTTTTTGCACGGCAACACAGCCTGCTTTTGAGCGCCCGGCATCTGCCCCAAACACTGACCAGCGATGGGAGCCAGGCACAATCACTGAAATCATTGAGAATCCGAAAGCACTTTTTTCTTGTTTGTCGCGAGTGCGTATTCAATGGCCTGGCAGCGATGAAAATTCGGCAACAATTTCCTGGAAGGATTTGGCTGCACGCGTCTCTGAAGAAAAACGTTCGCTTTGCATAGTGAATTTGCGAGACCATGCAATGGAGCTTTTTAAAGAACTCATTCAAGCTCCTGGAATTGAAAGTGATTCGATTTGGCACCTTTCGACAAGAATGTGTGCGCAGCACAGGCTCGATGTATTAGAGGCAATTCGACAACGATTAATGGACAAAAATGCCGCGTGTAGAGTGGTATCCACCCAACTTGTAGAGGCCGGGGTCGATATTGATTTTCCCGCCTTATTTAGAGCAATGGGGCCCTTCGATTCAATTGCACAGGCATGCGGTCGATGCGACCGCGAGGGGCTGTGTACTGCAGCAGCAGGAGAACCCGCAGGACAGGTGTTCGTATTTGAGCCCGAAATAGCAGAAGGAAAACAGGGAACGCCACCAGGAGCTTACACAGATGCAACTGCAATCACTAGAATTATGGCATTGAGTTCAAAGCTTTCAATTAATGACCCGGTGCACATTCGCGAATTTTTCAATCGTTGGTACGAGTCCGATCTCGACTCGCGAGACATAGAACCTTTGCGCAATAGGTTAGATTTTCCAGAAGTTGCTGCGCGATTTTCCATAATCGATGACATTAGTCGAGCAGTACTGGTTCCTTATGATAAAAGGGCTCAACAACTTATCGAGATTGCTGCAAAGTCAAAGGGAATACCCGAGCGTAAAATTTATTGCAGACTTCAACGATATCAAGTGGGGCTTAGGGAGCACGAATTTCGAAAAGCTATTGAAATAGGCGCGGTTTCTGAGCTTGTTGATAAGACAGACATATGGGTATGCGATGGAAGATTTTATTCCAATATTTTTGGATTTGTACTTGAATCTAATTCGCCATTAATCATTTAATTGTTGATTCAGGCAATAATTTTATTTATGGAAATTCCCTATATTTCCCTTCTCTGCCAGTTACCTGTAAGGTTTTGTAATAACCACCGTTGTTTACAGGAATGCTTTAATATAACTTTAATCAGCGTTGATTATTTAATGCTCCATCGGTAGAATAAGATACTTTCAGAGGTAAGGTCTTTTGATTGGATGTTTCAAAGGGGGTAAGCCATTGGCTCAAGATACATATGTAAGAGTACGCGTATCGGGTCCATTTGCGTGCTTTAGCCGGCCAGAAATGAAGGTAGAAAGGGTTAGTTATGAGACCATAACACCTTCTGCCGCCCGTGGTGTACTGGATTCCATTTTATGGCGACCGCAAATGAAATGGATTATTCGGAAAATTGAAATATTGCGCCCTATACGATTTATTAGTTTTCGTCGCAATGAAATTCAGAGCAAAATTGCCCCAATCTCCGTTCGGAAATGGATGAAAAACCCTCTTACCTATGAGCCGCAATCGGCAGGCGCAGGTAGCGATGACGGAACGCCACGTAGTACATTAGCGTTAAGAGACGTGGCATATCTCATTGAAGCCGAGCCCTATGTTTTCGAACCAAATAGCGAGGACACTCCTACCAAATACATGGCAATGTTTAATCGTCGAGTAGAAAACGGACAATGTTATAATCGGCCGTATCTCGGTTGTCGCGAATTTGCTGCTGATTTTTGTCTTCCCAATTCTGCTGAACTACCTATTAACGAATCTCGCGATTTGGGATTAATGTTGTATGACATTTGTTTTCTCAATGGCGGTAATGATAATCGCCCTATGTTCTTTAATGCAAAACTTCAGCAAGGAAAACTCGATACTGGCATCGAAACCGCGTTCCCCGACTCTGTAACCCGTGAAGAGGTGCTCAGATGCTCGTACAAGCGTTAGCCTCCTATGCCGATACCTATTTGTCCAGTCAGCTCGGCGACCCGGCTTTTGAAGAAAAGCCAGTGCAGTATCTTGTCGAAATTAGCAAAGACGGAGAATTCCTTGGAATAAGAGAGCGCACAATAGAAATTCCTTCCTCGGGAAAAAAGAAACCTCAGATTCGTGCAATGCCGTTACTGGCTCCCAAATCGCCGGTTAATCGAAATGGCGCAGTATTTCCATTATTAGCTTGCGACGCCATTCAATATGTACTTGGACCCAAAATAGGCGTTTGGACAAAAGATACAGATTTAGAAAAACACACTCGACATCATCAAGCATTTATTGAATACATTCGCAATTCGTCCAAAGATTGTAGAGACCCTGCCCTCACCGCATGTGCAATATTTTATGAAAACCCGGGTAAAGTTGAAAAAGCAAACCAAGAGCTTGCTGCACTCAAACCCAAAGACGGAGCATTGGTAGCGCTGTCCATTGCTAATCCGGTTGGCTCAGAAGGTGATATTAACGGAATCGTAATTGAACAAGCTTCGGTACGTGATTATTGGCGTAATCAATATCGTCGTTTTTTTGGAGAAAGAGTGGAAAAAGGGGGTGCTCAAGGAACCTGTTTAATATCGGGTAGATTAGGTCCCATTGCCCCCACTCATGACAAAATCAAGGGATTGGCATCGCTGGGTGATCAAGGTGGTCAAGCGTGCGGCGTAGCTTTGATGTCTTTCGACAAAAACGCGTTTCAGTCTTATGGCTGGGACAAAAATATGAATAGCCCAGTTTGCCCCGAACGTGCTGGAGCCTATGTACTAGCTTTTAACGATCTTTTGCGACCTGGCGCCCATAGGCGCGGATTGTCCAAAGACCGCGTAGTTCGAACGCGATTTGATCTGGCGGGGTCTGCGTTTATCTTTTGGACCAGAAAGCCGACCGATGATGATTGGTACTCAATTATTAACGAAACCTCAGACGATCAGGTTAACACACTATTACGCGCGCCACTATCGGGCAAGGCAAGTGGTAATATCGATTCCAATGATTTTTATTTTGTAGCAGTCGCCGGTAATGGAGGCAGGTTACTGGTTCGCTATTGGTTTCATGATTCGCTAGAGCGGGTAAAACAATCTATTAGAAACTGGTTCGAGGGATTGCGAATTGCAGACGTATTCTCTCATGGCGAGCCGGCGAAGCCCCCTTCTCTTTGGTCGCTGCTTAGTGAGCTTGCGCGCGATATGGAGAACGTTCCGGCAAATAGAGGTATCCAACTCATACGCCGGGCCTTTCACGGTGTTTTTCTGGGCCGAACGATTCTCGCCGCAGCGCTTGGTCGATTGCGCGCATCTCACAGTAAGAGAAAAAAGGAATGCAACGGTTCATCCAAAAAAAAGAATATTGAAAGACTACGTCCTAATCGAATTGCTCTTATTCGCCTTTGCGTCAACGATATTATTTCATCTCAAAAAAAAGGAGAAAACCTAATGACCGAGTCGTTGAACCCGCGGCTTGAGCATCCAGCATATATTTGTGGACGCCTACTGGCTATCTATGAATCTCTGCAATATCAAGCACAAGGAGAAATTGGCGTCTCTGTAGTTGATAGATACTATTCTTTGGCTTCGACCAATCCCCAGGTCGCTTTTCCGAAGATTGGCGTATTGGCAATGCATCATCTGAAAAAGGTACGACGCGAAAACCGACCGGCGGCAATAGCAATTCAAAATCGTCTGCAAGAGATGCATGAAATTCTGTCGCGGAGCAATAATGGAGCATTTCCGGGATCATTAGACCTTGAGGATCAAGGCAGATTTGCAATAGGATTTCACCATCAAAAGGCGGATGATGCTAGAAGAATTGGGGAAGCAAAAGCACAAAAGTCGCAGAAAATTGAATAGAGTAATCCATTTATTAGGCACCTACCAAAAAAGCGAGGGATAAATGTCAGACAATAAAAGTCCGGTCATCGCAAACCGATATGATTTTCTTTATCTTTTCGACGTAAAGGATGGAAATCCAAATGGCGATCCTGATATGGCAAATGCGCCTCGTTTTGATCCGGAGACGTTTCAAGGATTGGTGTCAGATGTTTGTCTGAAGAGAAAAATTCGCGATTACGTCTTTGCTTTAAAGCGCCAAAGCGGAAAGACCGAGATTGGCTACGATGTATTCGTCCTTCAAGGGCATTCGCTGGAAAGCAGACAAAGTATGCCTTTTGATAACCTTAGTGAGCTCAAGGGAAAAGCCACGGCATCAAAACCCGAACGAAAAGATATTGAGCTTGCGCGGGAATGGATGTGCAAAAATTTTTATGATATTCGCGCATTTGGAGCGGTTATGAGTACCACCGATTTCAATTGCGGCCAGGTTCGAGGGCCCGTGCAAATAACCTTTGCCCGCTCTATCGATCGCGTCTTTACAACCGAGCATTGCATTACTCGGGTAGCATATACCAATTCGGCAAAACAGCAAAGTACTTCTGGTCAGACTGAAATTGGCAACAAGCATACACTCGCTTATGGATTATATGCGGCGCATGGTTTTGTGAACCCACATTTGGCGCAAGTCCCTCGCGGGACAGGATTCTCGGAAGCCGATTTGGAAATTCTATGGGCTGCTTTAGGGAATATGTTTGATCTCGATCGATCTGCGTCAAGAGGATACATGGCCTGCCGGGGGTTATACATTTTTCGACATGCATCGGCTTTAGGAAATTCGCCAGCCCATCGACTTTTCGAAAGAATTGAAATCAATCGAAAATCAGGCATTGAAACCCCCAGAAGTTTTGCTGACTATGAAATAAAAATAAATGACACATCGATGCCAGGTGGTGTGGAGTTAGTTAAAATGCATTGCTGATTGATTATTACAATGGCCGCCAACATGTATAACGAGGACGATTTGTTACCAATTTCTGCACTCTCGCAGTTAATATTTTGCGAGCGGCGCGCAGCTATGATGCATATTGAGAGAATTTGGAAGGATAATTCGTTTACAGTTGAAGGCGAATACTTACACTCGAATGTCGACGAAGACGGAAGACGCATTGAGTCTAGAAAAAATATGCGCATTGCTAGGGCTTTGGCATTGCGCTCGCTGAAACTTGGTTTGACCGGAATTTCCGATGTAGTTGAATACCACAAAGCTGAGGTCAAAACTTGTGCACGCACAAAAGGGGCGAGAAAAAGTAAATGGCTTCCTTTTCCTGTAGAATATAAGCGAGGGAAACCAAAACCAGACGAAAGCGACAAAGTGCAGCTATGCGCACAGGCGCTTTGCTTGGAAGAAATGCACTCTTGTGAAGTTCCTTGTGGCGCCCTTTATTATCATCAGACCCGCAAAAGGCTTGAAGTAGTTTTTGATTTAGAATTACGTAAATTCACCATTGAGGCTGCGACCAGACTTCACACATTAATTAGCTCCGGAAAAACACCCCTGGCCACTCCGACAGCAAAGTGCCGGGGGTGTTCGCTGGTGGAAGAATGCATGCCTAATATGGCAGATGGTAGCCGTTCGGCAAGCAAATATCTCGAACGTATTTTGGAAAAAGGCTAATGCGAACGCATCAGAATACTCTTTACGTTACAACGCAGGGAGCCTATCTGGCAAAAGAGGGCGAGACAGTGCTTGTCCGTGTGGAAGAGGAAACGCGATTGCGAGTTCCAATTCATACACTAAGTGCAATTGTAGCTTTTGGACAGGTTCTATGCAGCCCTCCATTGCTGGGATTCTGTGCCGAGCGGGGAGTGTCGGTAACCTTCCTGACGGAACGCGGGCGGTTCCTTGCTCGCGTAGAGGGGCCGATTTCTGGGAATGTATTATTGCGACGCGAACAATATCGTAGAGCAGATGATTTAAATATGAGTGCTGCAATTGCTCGGGCAATTGTTGCCGGGAAAATTGCGAATTCGAAAGCTGTGCTTCAGCGTGCCCTACGAGATCATTCTGACAAACTTAATAATGAGAAACTAAACGAAGGAATAAAAAGGCTTTCAGCAAGCCTAATGGGGTTAAGAGCGAATCTTGCATTGGATTCTGTTCGAGGAACAGAGGGCGATGCAGCGAGAGTATATTTCGAACAATTTAATGAGTTAATTATAGCTCAGCAAGACGAATTTGCATTTGCTGGGCGTTCTAGGCGTCCGCCATTAGACAGTATGAATGCTTTGCTTTCTTTTTTGTATACTTTATTACTCGGAGAAATACGGGGAGCGGCGGAAACAGTTGGGTTGGATTCTCAAGTAGGATTTTTGCATAGAGATAGGCCGGGAAGACCCGGACTTGCTCTAGATTTGATGGAGGAACACCGAGCGTGGCTTGTAGATAGGCTAGCGCTGTCGCTAGTCAATAGACAACAAATTAAAGGCAAGGGCTTTCGACGAGAAGAAACTGGTGGCGTTGTAATGGACGATGAAACAAGAAAGCAAGTGCTCGTCGCATGGCAGGAGAGAAAGAAAGAAGAAATAACCCATCCGTTTCTAGGTGAGAAAATGACCGTTGGATTGGTTTTTCAGATTCAGGCCCGATTGTTCGCTAGATACCTTAGGGGTGAGTTAGATGCATATCCGCCATTTATTTGGCGATAGACACATTATATACCCGAAAAGGTGCATTTATGATGGTACTCGTTAGCTATGACGTCAATACAATTTCTAGCGATGGAAAACGTAGGCTTCGAAAGGTGGCCAAAACTTGCCAAAATTATGGGCAACGGGTGCAGTTTTCTGTTTTCGAGTGCCTGGTTGACCCTGAGCAATGGACTCGATTGAAACTTCAGCTATTGGAACAGTATAATCCCGAAGAAGACAGCCTTCGGTTTTATTTCTTAGGTAGAAATTGGGAACGACGCGTAGAGCACAATGGCGCGAAAAAGGCGATAAATCCGGAAGGGCCTATTATTGTGTAGGATGCTTATTGTGTTGACTATTTGGTTGTTTTATTGAGGAGCGCTCATTGGAAATTGAATAAGAGTTCTCTTGAACGCAAGAAAGTGGCGAGTATGGGTTACTTGTGCGTAATTCGCTAAGATGGCATGCTTATGCGCGAACATGAAGCTCGCACAGCTACCGGCTGACGTTCGCGCATGGGTTAACCGCGCGTAAAACGGAAGGAAAATGAATTTCAGCCTTTGTGTTGTCCATTTTTGGCAGCAGCAAAACTGGGGTTCGCGCAAACCCCTGAATTTTTGGTGTAAGTTCAAATGGTTGCAGGTCAAGGATTTCGCCCTCGCACGGGGGCGCGGATTGAAACCGCGATTCCTTGAAATATTACATCCTGAGCTTGATTTCGCCCTCGCACGGGGGCGCGGATTGAAACGAAAAGAGATATTGCTGGAAACATGCCACCGGAAAAATTTCGCCCTCGCACGGGGGCGCGGATTGAAACTTCAATTAAGGAGGCTGAATTGCCAGCCACTATTATATTTCGCCCTCGCACGGGGGCGCGGATTGAAACATCATCAATGTTAACG
>JBNKEI010000085.1:0-5004 GCA_050288705.1 Myxococcales bacterium | reverse complement strand
TCGAATTATTATTATGCTAGACAAAGAGACTCGTAATAGCGACAAAGAAATATCTATACTAACAAACTTGCCAGAAGATGTCTCTGCGGAAGCTATTGCTCTCCTGTATCGGAAACGGTGGAGCATCGAAAGACTATTTCAGGAAGTGGAACGTGGACTAAATGGCGAAATCAGTACGCTTGGCTATCCCAAAGCAGCACTATTCTCATTCAGTATTGCTATATGCGCCTATAACATATACTCTGCAGTCAAAGCATCGATTCGCTCTGGGTTAGAAGGCAAAATAGAAGCCGACGATATTTCGGACTATCGTATTGCTACGGAAGTAGAATCTGTATTTGGCGGTGTCAATATAATGACCGAAAACGAGGATTGGGAGACATTTTTTCAGAAAATGAACACAAATGAATTTGCTAGTTGGCTTACTAATACGGCAAAGCATTTGAAACTTATAGAAATTAAAAAAGCAAAACGTAGTCCAAAGAAGCCTCGTGAAAAAATTGCATTCGATCCTTTGCACCCGCATGTTTCAACTGCTCGTCTACTTGCTAAAAGAAAAAAGAAATAGAATTTTCTTAATATTGCAACAAGATTTGTCACCTTGGAAGGGCTACTCCTAGACCCTATTACGTCAAGATAATAAAACTAGATTGACAAAAACAAAACAACTAGCTACTACACCCAATTCCTATTGCTAGCGTCTTATAGAAATTGAACTCTCATTTCGTGACTTATCTACCGTTCCCTTATGTGTGATTCTTCTACAAGCTACTTAGCAAAAGGCGATCCATTAATTATTCTAAATATACTGTAATTTTTCACTTTGTTTGCTCTGACGATTTTTGATAGCGTGGGTCGGAATTGCTGTGTCTGAGGTAAAAATACCCCTCAGCGTTTAGGTGCTTCAAAAACTATTTGTGAATCTCTACCGGAAAGGTGTCTCACTGACAGACGTCTATGAAGTAGTTGCCGATTACGCTCAATGGGCGGTGGTAGAAAATACTGTGACAATTATCGAGAATGCCATTCACGAAATGGGACGATGGAAGCTCTGGGTGTCGTTTACCAAGAGCTTTCATCCGCACCCTGTGTACGACACTAAACAAGCCATTACTCAAGGAAGCTAAGCCGACTGCGGGTCCGTAGTGGCATGTTCTTTCGTCCTATGCGCGTGTATTTATAAATCAGGTTACTAGTTGAATATTTGTCGCCTGCATGTTGTGTTCGCGTCTATCAGCTTTCGCTAGATCGAATTCAAAAATATGACGTCGACTCGGCATTTTTGCTAGTAGGTCCTGTCTTGGAAATATCGTGTCATGAAAAAAGACCGTCTCGTAGGGGGAATCCGGCTCGCGTGGGTCGGTCTTCCATATATAAGGATTAATTTCTTTCATAAAACGCATAAACCCGTAGCCCTCCCGGTGATTACAGCAGACGCCGCGCACCTTTGACCCGAGCTTTCCCCAGTTATTTATATTTTTTTGATGATCAAAAGGCAAAAGTCCAGGAACAAGGTACCCTGAGATAAACATGTCTGCCTCACGCCTGAGATCGCGGGAAACATTATCAAAAGCAACAACTTCTACTCGACACCCCTTGTTCTGGAGCGCCCGCACAACTTGTACGAAATCACCATCACCAGTTGCCAGCATGATCCTATCTAGTTTCCAGGACTGCATGAGGCATCCACGGCCAAATCAAGGTCGGCATTAGACTTTGAACTAACCGTCCCGTCTTCTTCTTTGAACCGTGTTACTCTTTTCTGAATAACCTTATACCCGAAGTTCCTGAGTACAGAATAAAATCCCTCTTGCCGAGCACTGTAATCCAGATCATTTTGCGCCCGTTCTTCATCGTAGCTTACATATACATTGAGCCGAACAGGGTCACTGTTGCCTCTACAGGCGAACTCCCGCAACACACCATAATTCATGCGGTTTCCACCGTTTCGATAGAGGTTGGCGGCATCCACATACACCCCTATCCTACCGCTTATGCTAGAATTCGTCATACCCATGATAGATCTCCTTATTATTCTCTCACTGCAATGATTGGGCGATTACACTATCTCTGCGCAGCTTTAGTACAGATTTCTAGTTATCGTAATGGCAAAAAACAATTATCGTTAGATAAAGAAATATTTTTTCAAGCATTCCAATGTTGCGACTAAAAAAAGCGTTCTTCTTATTATTTACTCGATCAGGCTTTCAGAAAACAAGTAACTTGCATTGCAAGAATAGGCTTTACAAAGCCGTTGAATAATTGATTTAATTATTCTTGATTTATTTATTAAAGCCAGTTTTTTTTGTTTTTATCGAATGCATATGTTGTTTCGTTTTTAAAAACTCAGAAAATATATCCAGCAAAATCTGATCCATGATAATCATTTCAACAAGACTGTAATTTTACACCTGCTTATACTTGAATGTTCTTTGAATGTTCTTTACCAAATGGGTACGAATCATTGTATGGTATCAAAGATGCCCCGCTGCGTGGCTAAAAATGGAAACCGGCTAATTGCGAGGTGGTAGAAACATACCGAGCTTTGGCAAAAGCCTGCCCTCGATCCGGGGGGGGGGGGCTTTACATAAAGTGACCTATCAGTCCCTGACATGTAGCACCCACATGAAAATGTCCGGTGTCATTAGAAGACACACCCCCGGCCAAGCTTGGGGTCCTCTTTAGCCGGACATGTAAGCTGCGAAAACAAGGTCTCTCACCCTGTTACATAGAACATTCGTATGGTTTTATCGCTGAAAGACATTGCCTTTTCAGATGAACCTAAAGATATTGCATGCGAATTGTTGCAAATGGATATAAGTGGTTCATTTTTGGCTAGTAGCGTGGGTTTTCTGCTTATATTTTGAATTCGTCGAACCTCTTGTTAGAACTCCAAATGCCGGACTGATTTCACAAATATTGCTGAATGACTGGATACATTAGTTTACCCTTAAACTCCTCTGTGGCCGCGCACGACCACAAAGCACACTCATCTTGGTCCTGTAGTAAGCCAGGAAGAAGGAGCATCCCAATTTCATTCATTATCTTATCTCGTTCAATTTTTCCCAATGCAGCGAGACCTAGCCCCTTAAGGGCAGATGACAACAGATCGGCCGCTTGGACGATAAGATCCTCGTCTGATTTTTTTAAAAGAAATTCTTCGACAAAACCAACGCCTCCTCTAACCGAACGCCCGTCCTCGAGCGCACCTGCTTGCTTGGGACCAATTTTCTTGAAGAGTTGAAAGACTCTACGGAAGCTCAATGCGAACTCCGAGGTTTCATCGTGGACAATAACTCCTCGACTTTGAGCCTTTTCGAACACGTAGTCGACAGCTCTAATCATTTGAGCAAACGATGGATAGTTTAAACTTGCCGTAACATTCCGAGGGAGGCCATCAAAACCAATCTCTGGCAAGAAGAGAGTACTTTGTTCGCTCTCGACGATTTCTCCAAGAATATCCCCCACACACCCCTCAATACTCCATGCCAATTTTTCCTCGTCTGCGATTCGGAGACCCTGACTAATCGAACGACAAGTCTCTCCCAAAGTCTCTCTAGTAGGGGTGCGAAAAGCCTCCATGAAGCGCTCGAAATACGAGAGAGGAAGTGTCTTTAGGAGCTTATCCGCAGTATTGTTTCGCTGAACGTTTGCACTGATCGGAAGCCAGCTTGCGCGCGGGTTATGTTCTGGGTCTAGAAATGTGTCCACTACTCTCAGCGCAGCACAGAATCGTTTTTCCCAAATGCTGAAGATCGGAATCGCAAGGTTTTTCACTTCGGTAAGAACGCGAAGGATTTCTCGTCTACCCTTTGACGTCGAAAGCATGCGCCCGCCCTTTAACTCGGGCATGCCCATCGCTGATTTCGCTTTCTCTACAACATCCGAGAACTTGTCGCGTTTGGAGTTTTTGACAATCCAACCCGCGAGGACGTGCACTGGCTGGCTGGGATCACAGTAATTTGCGCCCGTGTTACCTGACTCATCGAGAAAGGCCGTGAATTGTGTGTTTTCCATGAGGCTTTATCTTTCCCTTGATCAAAATTGCCCGGTAAACTCAACCTCGCTTTCCATTGTCGTTGCCGTCAAATGCAAAATACTTTTAGTTCTAACTATTTTAACATAAAATAAATTATAGGGCCCTAATATAAGATAAGAGTAAAAATGGATATAGTGCCCATGTGAAAATGTCCGGCGTCATCGGAAGACACACCCCTCCCAAGCTTGGTTTCCTCTAGCCTGACATGAAAGGGAACAAAGTCTCTCACCTTGTTCCATTAGAACTAAACGGACAGCTCCAGCCTTTATCTTGGTTGCATATTTCTTTCGCTTCTTACTCTGCTTGGTTTTGGCGTCGCTCTCTTGCTCGTAACTATGGCCTTGCTGCTCTTGGGCGGTTGTAATGGCAAGACCGCGGAGGACGCCAACCCCAGCGGCAATGACTTTGGGCCGGTGAGTATCAAATTCCAACTCTCGTCCTCAGACGTCCAGCGCGTTACGGCAACCTCGTCGGCTCCAATATTAACCCGACCATTACTAAGGACCTCACTATTGACGCCGGAATGCCCCGAGTGACCCATGGCGAGAGCATTAATGAATGTGCTATTTGCGCCTGACAAAGAGCGAATCCAAAACCCTGTGGCACCAAAATCGCAAGCTACGAATGGCGATTTCCAATTGTCGTTGAGCAAGAGAGCTTTAATGCTCGATCAGAAGTATATCGCAGCTTTTATAGCTTAGACTTTGTATACCTTGGAAGCAGGTCTTTCAACCTCTTTGCCGTCTGCTTGACGCCTAAGCTTAAGCATTCCTTCAGTATTGATTTCAAATACAGTTGCCTCGAAACTACCTTTGCCCTGCTTATTCCCGACTTCGACACTTTCAGACGAAAACTCCTGCAATTACAAGGTGTTAAAAAAAAGCAGGGCACTACAAATTGCAGTTTACGCGCCTACGCCAACTCATGAGGAACCTGGGAACGTCTGAGACCAAACGCCTGATAAA
>JBNKEI010000084.1:0-20799 GCA_050288705.1 Myxococcales bacterium | reverse complement strand
ATTCCGGGCGCAATACAGCTCAAGAACCTGCTTCTGGCGTTCTAGGTCGTTTTTCTGGTCGTGACTCGACACGCGCGCATAACCAACTGTTCGTCGCTCGTCAGAGGCGGCATGAACTATCTCTGGCTTTAGCTTGGATAGATTGTAGCGGCGATGTCCTGCTGCAGTGCGTTCGGGTGTTAGTTTGCCTTCAGTCTCCCAGCGTCGCAGTGTTGTGATCGACACCCCCAACACCTCAGCAGCCTCGCCTATTGATATCAACCTGTCCATTTGGATAGTATTAGATACATATAAACAGAAATCAAGTCAACTGTTCAAGCCCTCGAACAGGTTTTCGGGTCTTCAATGCTCTAATTGGGGCTATATGCTTCTCGAACGCCATCGAGGCATTCTTAAGCAAGGGGTAGTTCTGGTGGGCCCGTTTCTTTCCTGTTAATGTTCGAACTTGCGGGTATAGATGTGGCAGTACTCAAGTGGGTTTATCCCATAAAGAGGCATTGTCCGCACAAGCCGTCTTGGGTTTCGTATGACAGTATGATTCGATATGAAAATACGACGATGACTCCGCGCAAGATTCGGTGTTTGCCAGGTACGCCAGCAAATCTCCATATTGGTATACTTTTGTTCCAGCAGATATTACTGTTAGCTGGTTTCTCCCATTCTTTTTTGATATGTACATGGCATGATCGCTGAAATTAATAGTTTGTTCAAAAGAGATAATGTCTGGTGCATCTTTGTAAAATGGGTAATATACACCGCCGATTGAGGTGGTAATCGTAATTTTTTTGCCGCCTGTAATGCTGATTTTATGTTCTCTGATGCCAGATAATATTTTATCCATGATAGCGAAGAGATGCTCCTTTTTAGTTGCCGGTAGAATTATTAAAAACTCCTCGCCACCCCATCGAATCACGATATCGTCAAAGCGGAGCAGGCTCTTTATCCTGGCGGCTGTTGCTACCAACACTGCATCCCCTGTAGCGTGTCCGTACGTGTCGTTTATTTGTTTGAAGTAATCGATATCCAGCAGGAAGATTCCCATAACCGTATCGGCGAAGTTTATATTTCGCTTTTGTACTGGAATGGATTTGTAATACAAAAAATTAAGTGCAGTATTGCGGAGGACTTCGTGGAAATATCGCCGATTGTATAAATTGGTAAGCGAGTCGGTTAATGCTATTGCATTGAGCTGATTGTTAAGCGCCTTTATTTTCCTATACATGTCGCTGAAAATGCCCAGGATGAGCGAAATGCCTAAACAAATAAAAACTCCTTCTATGAACGGTGTCGGATTGGATTTGATGTCTATTGTGCTGCTGAATAAAAAGTAAGTATTGCATAGAGAAATCAAAATAAAGTTAATTATTCCAATCTTGGCGCCGAACAAAATTGAGCCGGCAATTGCTGGTATGAGACTTATGCGGAATAAAGTTGCATCACTTGACTTGATGCGAATTGATAATATTGTTACATGTAGTACTAATAATGCCGCCAGAAGCATGTAAGGCAAATGTCTACGAACGTTTTGTTTCATGTCGGTCCCGCATATGGTGTGAGCTTGCGAAAGCCATAATCACATAATCATTAGAAGTGCAGCTTCAGTCAATTTTTGATTGTTATTCTCCCGTGGTTTTCAATTCGTGACAACCTTGGTCTTATGCTCGGCCTAGGCTTAGTTGTAGACCGACTGAGTCATTCACCCAACTATACGGGTCATATTAGACTCGTCCTGCAAAAAAAGCCGTCGAGCTAGCGGGGTGTAAAATTACACTTCGCTTCCTCGTAGCAAATTAGTGGCCCAGCTTCTGCATAAGCACTCAGGCAAGTTAGCGCCTTTTTGCTTCTTTGGTGGGAAAAAGTCAGTAATTGATGCTGCATACGGTACTTTGGTATTAACTTTTCTGGTGATATGACTAAAGAAAAGCAACTCGAATTATTTAACCGGCAGCCTATTAGACTTGAAGAACTGGTTTATTTGCTTGGAAGAGACGAGCTAAGGGCGTATTGCAAAAAATATTTGCTGGATTACCGGGGGCGAGCAAGAAGCGAATTTGCCCAGCGAATCCTTTTTTCTGCCAAAAGCAAAATTCGGGTTGTCCCTACAAAAGGCAATGCTTCGCATAAAGAGCAAGATTTTTACCGCTTGCCGAAAGTGGGGGATATTGTTCTTGCGCGAAATCGACAATATCTGGTTGAAAATGTTATTTCTCATTCGCCTGATGCTAGCAATTTTAATGGTTCCAACGACGAAATGTCTCGAGTGCGTTTGGTATGCCTCGATGATGATGCGCAAGGAAAAGAAGTGGAACTGCTTTGGGAGCTGGAACTTGGTGCGCAAGTAATTAATCCCGCCCAGTGTCTGGGTAATTTTAATCGTCTAGATAATCCGCGCCAATTTGCTGCTTATCTGCATGCTTTAAAATGGAGTTGTGTATCGGCAACTGACGCAAAACTGTTTCAATCGCCCTTTCGCGCGGGTATTAAGCTTAACCCCCAGCTGGTTCCGTTTACCCGGGGCGTTTCCGAAACCCTCGATTCATTGCGCCCACTGCGAGAAAGCGAAGAATCCGATTGGCACCAGTACCCGCTGTTGCCGGTAGTTTTTGAGCCCCCCAACGGATTATCAAGCCCCTTAGTGCATCTGCATTTGCAGCATCCCTTTGTGCAGCGCATTCTTTGCCGATTTTTGGCCCAAGGGTTTTGGGCACATGATCTTTCCCGAGTAACGGTGGTCAAAAGCCGTCGTGATTCCATGGCCCGGGTAATTGTGTTCGGGCGGCTTACTCTCTTTGGCGCTGGCGCGGTTCGGCTGCAAGCAAGCGGACACCTGACTTTTTATGTAGACGACCTGGCTCGATCGGATGGTCGCACACTACTTGATGCTTGGGTCATGCTGCTTTCAGCGCGAAGGTTTGCAAGTATTATCGCCACGCGTTCTGGGAAGAGTTACCTGGCCTGGTGCGGTAAATTTACTACTCGACTGCACAAACGATTGATTAACGACAATTCATGGCTTATCACTAACAGGCCTAGTAGACGACGCTGCTGAACTCTGCGCAATACTGCATGCCAAATTTGGGCCTGAGTAATGGCATCGAGCATAGTAGTCATTTCATCACCAATTAGGTAACGGGTTTGAGGAGTCAAAGCTCTAGCAACACAGAAGCGCTGGAGCTCGCCTCCAGAAAGCTCATTGGGAAATCGATTCAGCCAAGAATGATCAATTCCCAGTTCCTCTAATGCTTCCTCGTCGAGGTTCCCTGATTCTTCTAAAACCCGTTTCATTTTCCAGCGCGGGTCTATGGCCTGTTCAGGATGCTGAAAAACTAGCTGTACTGGACGAAATCCATGGGATGGCAGTCTTTGCCTGCTTACAGTTACTATTCCTTTATTAGCCACTAGGTGGCCAGCTAAAATTCGCGCCAGAGTTGTTTTGCCTCGGCCGCTTTTTCCAACTAGTCCCACGATTTCGCCGGGATGTATGGATAGAGAAAAATCCCTAATAACCAAATTGGTATTTTTGTATCCAAAACAGATATTCGTAGCCTCAAGTGGCATGCCAACACCTCACTATGCCATCACGTAACTCGCGAAAAGGAGGAAATTTTTCCGAGCAGATTTGACTAGCAATGGAACAACGCTGATAAAACGGACAGCTAGTAGTATATGTGCCTGGTGCCGGTTGCGAACCAGCAATGGGCTGAAAGCCATTAGCAGGTAGCGCATTCCAAAGCGCTCGAGAATATGGATGGCGAAGCTTAGATGGTCCCTGGCTAAAATTCGAGGCTAAGGAAACCTCTACAGTTGTTCCGGCGTAAAAAACGGCGATGCGATCAGCTACTGTCAAAGCAGACTCAATATCGTGGGTTATTAAAAGAACCGCGGTACCTTTATTTGCTAACTCCCGCAAATGACCAAGGATTTCTATTACCGTGCAATGATCGAGGCCGGGAGTTGGCTCATCAGCCACTACTAGTCGAATACCAGAAACTGCTGCAGTAGCGATCAGTACTCGTCGTGCCATACCTCCAGATAATTGGAATGGATAGAGTTGTTCCACCTGTTGCACCAAACCATAGCGATGGAAAATCGCTCTTTGGGTTTCAGTTGCTCTTGGGGGCTTAAGCCGTATTCCTGATCGCACTTGTTTACCCACTCGCATTAGTGGGTTGAGGCAGTTTACTGATTGAGGAATCAATGCTATTTCCTTGCCACGCAAACGACTCTGAAGTTCTGGAGTCAATTGCTGTCCTTCATAAATGAGTGAACCCTGAACGTGGGCATTGGATGGCAGGATGCCCATTAATGCATGAGCAAGAAGGCTTTTTCCAGAACCACTTGCACCTACTATTGCAAGAAACTCGCTCGGTTTTATTTCCAAATTCAATTCTTTAACTACTTGGACTGTATTTTGTCGTAATCCTTTGGTATATTGACTAAATGAAATAGAAAGATTCTGTACTTGCAATAGTGAAGGTTTGGTTTCTATTGCTTTATCATTGATGTTAATCATTAATACTCCTCGGATCGATAAGTGCTCGTGTATTATCGCCGAGAACATCGAACACGCGAACAACGATTAACAGCGTCAGACCGGGTAATAGGGCAAGCCACCAGCGTCCGGTAGAAAGCTGGCGCATTGATTCAGCGAGAATTACTCCTATTGCTGGTTGATGAGGAGATAATCCAAATCCCAGAAAAGTTAATCCTGCTTCGTGAAGAATTGCATGGGGAATTAGTAAAACCAATCCTACTAAAAACTGAGGAATCGCATGAGGAATCATGTGGTGCAGCATGATGTACCATTTGGATTTACCAAGACCGCGAGCAGCTTGGACAAACTCGGTTTCTCGTAGTTGTAACACTTCAGCGCGTACAATCCGCGCAAGTCTTGGCCAATGAGTGATAGCTACTGCGGTAATTACTCCTTGGGTGCCTCCTCCCATAGCAAAAGCCACTAGAATAAGCGCCACAATATGAGGAACGCCCAGAAATAGGTCTACTAACCAAGAAATAGCTGTATCTACCATCCCGCCCATAGTTGCAGCCATGGCGCCCAATAGCACTGCAATAACTGCACTACAGCTTGCGGCAATAAGGCCAACAAATACGCTGGTATTTAATCCACAAAGAGTGCGAGTCAACATATCGCGACCAAGCCAGTCAGTTCCTAGCGGATGATGCAATGAGGGGGCTTGGTTCTGTGCAAGAAAATTAGTGTGTAACCCGGCTTCTCCCAGGTGCATGGCTCCGATTACCACAGCCAACAATATTGCAACTGCTATAGCAATGGTGAGTAATGTACGCTGTCGTAAAGTAAGTTTGCGTGGTGAGCTGGAAAAGCTCTGCTTTTGCAATTCTTGCATTACCAGAGTTTCTTCCATGCTCATGATTGTGCTCCACTGTTCACTCGGGGATCGATCCAATGGTAGAGAAGATCAGCGGCTAGATTTCCAGTAAATACGAAAAGCGCGCTAAAAATTACACAACCTAACAGTAGTGGTACATCGCCCCGTAAACCAGCCTCCACAGTGGTATTGCCTAGTCCGGGATAAGAAAAAACCTGCTCGGCGAGTACTGCACCTCCAAAAAGTTCACTGAAGCTAGCAAATTGGAGGGTAAGCGCTGGTAAAGCTATATTGCGAAGTGCATGACTGGTTATAAGCGACCATCCCTTTTCACCCCGAGCTCGGGCAAATAACACGTAGTCACTTTTTAAAATATCAATCAGCTTTTGCCGGGTGTGTAATGCAATGGCGGCTACCCCTACCACGCTTAAAGTTATTACTGGCAATATCAAGTGTTTAAGGAAATCGCCAAAAGAAATGTTCTGATGAAGAACTCCAATAGGAGCTTGAAATCCTACTGGAAACCAGCCGAGCCATACTGCAAAAACCATTAATAAAAGAAGTCCCAGCCAAAAGGTTGGCGCTGACGCTAAGGTGAGACAATACCATTTTATTAAACGATCTATCAAAGTATTGTGTTTAACGCCAGCCAATATTCCTAAGATGAATCCAAAAATTCCCGACAATATCCAGGCAAAAAACATAAGAACCAACGAAGCCCAAAATCGACTGCGAATAATTTCGATAACCGGTTGCCTAAAAATAGCCGACATTCCCCAATCACCGCGGGCAAGGGCTGCTATCCATTTTACCAATCGTGTGGTCGGTGGCTGATCTAATCCCCAGTAGTGGGCTATTTGTGCTCTTTGTGCGGAACTCACTTTCATCATATCGGCGCCAACATAGGCATTAACCGGATCAACCGGTGAAAGACTGACTAGTATAAAAGACAATACGCACAAACAAAATAAGAGCGTAACCAGTCTTCCGCACTTTTTGAGCAGATAACCGATAAGTGACTTGATATTTGAATTAGTCACTTAACAGTACTCCAATGCCATTCAGTTATATTTGCAGTAATAGGCCAGCCATGGCCATGAGGTTCAATCCGTTGTTTACCAGTATCAAGTTTCTGCGAAACTAAATAGCAATGGTCAAGATTGACTAGCCATACCCAAGGAACATCTCCATCTTTGTGGCCAAATCCAGTGGTTCCGTCCCATTGAGCCTTTTGCCAGAGCTGATTTTGTAGGTCCTTATCGGTTGTTCTTAATGCCAAACTCATATAGGAATCGGCCACTTTGTTGGAATAATAACCAGGGTTCCACCATCCCCGACCTATGGTCGAGCTGCTATGAATGTTGAATACTTCCATAGGATCATGAGACCCCCAACCAAAAAGAACTGCGTTGGCATGTTTAAGTCTTTGAATGTCGTCCCAGCTTTTACCAATGACCTTAATGACAATACCTAAAGGTTTTACTTGATCAGCGACCGCTAACGCTAGTGACTGACGAATTTGATCGCCAGCAGGATAAACCAAATTAAAAATCGCCTTTTTATTATTCTTTTCTAGTATTTGATCATTATTACTATCTTTCCATCCTTCTGCCGAAAGTATTTTTTTAGCATTTGGGATGTCTGCATCAGTAAAAATGCTCTGGGGATTTGACCAAGGAAGATTATCACAGGAGGAAAAAGCAGGCATGCCGTGACCAAGTAGTACACCCTGTACTAGTTTTTTTCGATCTATTGCCAGATTAACCGCTCGTCGAATAGCCAGGTCGGAAGTTATGTCATTCCCCAGGTTATATCCTTGAGCGGTCTTTTCTGCACGAGAGGAAACCATGGGAAACATGATTCCCCGGTTGTCTACGCTAGAAACCGCGATTAACTTCATGCCGGCTACTTCTTGGTCAGCCAAAGAAGCAGGAATAGCTGCCACATCGATTTTTCCAGCCTTTGCTGCTGCAAAAATAGCGTCTTCTGACATGAATAAAAAAGTAATTTTTGAAAAGGCAGGTTTAGCTTTATAATAATACGGATTTGCTGCCACAATAAGCTGTTGTCCTTTGTCGTATTGTACCAATTTATAAGGACCCGAACCTATAGGATTAGTTGCATATTTATTGTCATGCTTTGCTTTTGGTACAATACCTAATGATGCTAACAGGTCTACGAAAGTAGATTGTGGATGTTTTAACTTAAACACTACTGTAAGGGGACTAGTCGCTTGGACACTTTCTAACACGGTCAAATCAACTACCGAGCCGCTTTTCTTGGCTGTTTCATAAGTGTAAACTACATCTTCAGTGGTAAGTTTTCCCCCATCGGAAAACTGTACATCAGGACGAATTTGTATCGTCCAGGTTAGTCCATCCGCAGAAACAGAATACTGAGTAGATAAATCATTAACCAGTTGGAGATCGTTATCTCTAGCCAGCAGAGTACTTTGAAATAGCGGAGAGCCATAACGTCCCCAACCAGTAGTGGGATCAAAACCGCTGGCTGGTTCACTTCCTAAGGCTAAAACCAGAGCATCTTGCCTAGTGTTGGATGATGGTCTAAGCGAGCTAGTTTTCGCATGGTTTTTCTCGGCTTTTGTACAAGCTATGATCAGCGCTATGGCTACCAACCAGCCAAATAGGCGTAAATTACGCAATTGAGCCTCCCTGTTGTGCTGAGCACATCTAGTCATTCAGATAGCAAAGGGGGTCTGATAGCACGAAAATAAAAAGCGTGCTACTGATATATGCTCATGCGACCTTCTCATACATGGTCTGCGATTTTTGCTATGAAGCGCCAAATTTATACTGCCATAATTCCTTCGCATAGCGTAGCGCTGGTATCCCCGGCAATTAATACTGTAGTGCCCCAAAAGGTACCCTATTCAAAAGCAGGTACAATTAAGCGTTTTGGGCAAAAGGTGGCTGCTTTAGGGGGAATAAAACCTGGTAAGTCGCAATCGCATAACAAAATGGTGCGTTATATGGGAACTGTTCAAGAACAGTCTTGCTTTGCGAAAAATGAAATACTGATTCTCATTAGCGCTCAGCTAAATGAATTGATTATTTGTCGCCTTGGACAAGGTAATTCTCTCCTCAGAGCTGAAATAGAAAAGCGACGTATTGCAGAAATCGATAATGTACTTTCACATAATAGGACAGATTAATGTCTGGAGAGTTGGCTTGGGTTGTAAATCCACATACTAATGCAAAAGAATTTTATAAAAATCACCGTTACGCTATGTTTTCGGGGCGTCTGAGATGACCTGCTGCAGCTTCTGGAGGTCCGGCGGCTTGGCAATGTGGCGATCGAATCCAGCGTCGATCGCGCGCTGGACATCTTCGGGCAAAGCGTAGCCAGTCAGCGCGATGAGAAACGAGCCTTTGAGGGATTCCTCGGCGCGAATGGTGCGTGCCACTTCGTAGCCGTCTATTCCTGGCAGGCCGATATCACAGATGATGACATTGGGTCCGAAATCACGAGCTAGCGCAAGCCCAGAAGTACCGTCATAGGCCGCAATGGTTTCGTGCCCACCGAGCTCCAGGGCTTCCCTCAGGCTATCGACAGCGTCGACGTTGTCCTCAATGATGAGGATATGTCGGCGAGCGATTTCTTGAGGCTCAGTGAGCCGAACGGGGGCCAGTGGACTGGGCTGGAGCGGAAGCCGCACTGTAAACACCGAGCCTCTTCCTATGCCCTCGCTGGCCACATCGACAGCGCCCCCATGGAGATCGACTAGCCCCTTCACCATAGCCAACCCCAGGCCGAGGCCGCCTCGGGACCGATCCAAGTTCTGGGGCGCTTGCCTAAAGGGTTCGAACAGCCCCGAGCGAACTTCGGGGGCAATTCCCACCCCTGTGTCGCGGACGACGAGCACGGCGGTTCGTTCTTTTCGATGCAGCGAAACCTTGACCTTACCTCCTCGTGGAGTGAACTTGCCGGCGTTCGCTAGAAGGTTGCCAAGCACTTGGATGATTCGAGTCGCATCCGCATCAATCCAGAGGAGCTCGAACCCGAGCTGACCTTCGAACTGGATGCCGTTCTTCTCGAACATCTCACGGTGATCGTCTAAAGTCCGTCGCACGAGATCTCCTAGCTCAAACCGCTGAATTTGGAGACGAATCTTGCCGCGAGCGACGCGGGTGACATCGAGTAGGTCATCGATTATGCGAGTGAGATGGGTTACCTGGCGTCCGATCACCGCCTCCGCCTTGCGAGCCCGCTCTCCTCCTGGCGCCGCTCGCTCAAGCACGAACAGGCTATTGCTAATGGGTGCTAGCGGATTGCGCAGCTCGTGCGAGAGGATTGCCAGGAACTCATCCTTCTGGCGGCCCTTCTCGCGGATTGCCGCCTCCGCGTGTTTGCGACCGGTTACATCCTCGACCGCGACCAGAGCGGTCATTGAGGCGAGCGAGGTGGCGGTAATATGAGCTTCGACAGGCTCATGGTTTGCCCAAAGGAGCCTCAGATCGCAGGTCTCACTGCGCTGCTCTTCGGTGTCACCGGTGAGCACGCGTCTCAGAAACCGGTTCCAGGTGTCGGCGTCGTCGTTGGAGACGAAGTGCGAGAAATGCTGGTTGACGAGCTGCTGACGCTCGATGCCAAGGAGGCGAGCGCCGGCCAAGTTCGCCTCTCGGATGGTGCTGTTGTCTGCGATGACGAAGTAGCCGATGGGCGCGAAGTCGAAGAGCTCGGTGTAGCGCTCGAGCCCCATCTCTACCTCTCGTCTTGCTGCTCGCAGCTCCTCGTTCTGGATCTCGAGCTCAAGTTGGTGAACACTAAGCTCATGAAGCAGGCGCTGAGGATCAGCGCTGGGTTTTGGTTGATCCTGGGCCCTACGTTCTCGAAGGCGTTTCTCCGCCTGTTTTCGAAGGTCAGCCGTTGCCTGGGTGGGACGCCGGCTTTTCTTCATAACTTACTCCGGTCGCCGCTCGCGGGCGCTGGTGCATGCTCCCTAGGCTGGAAGAACACGGAGATTCCGTGCGCGTGCGGATAGATCCGGACCTCGTACCAGCCGGCGTACGGAGCCCGCTCGAACGGTGCATCGAACGATAAGGTTCGCCGATCCCTGATGGCTTTGCGGCACTGCTTCTCTAAAGCCGATCCGGCGGCTTCCGGAAAAGCATCTGACAAGCGCTCGCCAAGAATCTCGTTGCGAACGCGCGAAAGCGCAGTCTCAGCGGCCGTGTTGAAGTATGTCACCTTCATGTCGTCATCCAAGGCTAAGAACGGCTCGCTGATGCCGTCAAGGACGCTCGATAGTCGGTCTGCGGAGTGTTTCAGGTCCTCAACATCAGTGCTTGTACCGTACCACTTCACCACTATTCCGCCTTCTTCGCTAATCGGCACCGCGCCCGCCTTGAACCAGCGAAAAGCTCCACTTCTCGACCGGATGCGATGCTCGGATTTCAGCGCGTTCTTTGAATCGAGGGCGGTCTTCCATTCAATGCGAACACGCTCGCGGTCGTCCGGGTGGATCTGATCGAGCCAGCCGTATCCAAGTTGCGCGGTCTCGGGAACGCCGGTGTACTCGACCCACTGCTTGCTAAGGTAGTCCCAGAAGCCGTCTGGACGAGCGCCCCAGACCAGGTTCGGCAGGGACTCTGCCATTTGACGCAGCTGGCTCGCCTGCTCGCGAGTGCTTTCGAGAAGCTTGGTCGAGGTCGCGTCGTTAAAGGTGATGACCACGCCGTCGATTACATTCTCTAGCGTTCGGTAGGGCATGATCCTGACCAGATACCAGCGGTTGTCGCGGCTGGAGACGTGCTTTTCCTTGAATACCAGCGTCCTTAGTACCTCCCGAGCGTCTTCGGCAAGGTCGGCGTAGTCGAGCTCGCTCACAATGTCGGTGATCGGACGACCCGCATCTCCGGGGATTAGCTTGATGAGTTTCGCGGTTGGCGTGGTGAAGCGGCGCACGCGCAGGTCGTTGTCCAAGAAGAGCGTGGCGATATCCGTGCTGTTGAGCAGGTTCTTCATGTCGTTGTGGGAGCGCGACAGCTCGTCCACCTTGGCCTGGAGCTCTTGGTTGACGGTCTGCAGCTCCTCGTTCATCGACTGCATTTCCTCCTTGGATGTCGTGAGCTCCTCGTTCGAGCTTTGCAGCTCTTCGTTAGTGGACTGGAGCTCTTCGTTCGTTGACTTGAGCTCCTCCTGTGAGGTTTGCATTTCCTCGCGGGTGGTTTGTATTTCCTCGCGCGCTTGCTGTAGTTCGCGCAGTGCCTTGGCGAGCTGGGTATCGTCAGCCCGGCCGGCGTGTATCTTGGCCTGTCTGGCGGGTTCTGGCGCCGACGGCACGTCCGCAATGACGATCATCACTGCTCCGTGCAGATCTTTGGGCTCAATGAGATGCTGAACCGTCAGGTCGATGGTTTGCGTTCCGCCGTTGGTCCCCACCTTGATGCCCCGTACTGTCACCGGGTGCGCCTGCTTAATAGCGTTGGAGAACGCACTTGAGAGCTCGAAGTGCAGTCCCTCGCGGGCCATGGCAAACACATTCCAGTTAACCTTGCCGACCGGTGGTTCGAGGTATTTGCCAGTTCGCCCGCTAATATAGAGAATGTCGCCCTTGTCGGTGGTGAGCACTGTCGCCGGAGCAAAGCGCTGGACAATGAGGCGATCGGCGAGCGCCTGAAGGTTCGGCATTGGCGCTCTGAGCTTCGAGATCTGGACCTCGGGTGGCGTGTCCTCGTGGCTCACTGAAGTGAGCGCTACAGCAGAGGGAAAATCGACGATTGGTGTTCCCACTGGAGTTTCGAGTCGTCGATAAACGCGAGTCTTGCCATCAAGGGCGGCGAAGAGATTCGTGAAGGTGCCCACGGTCTCGGCGCTGCCGAGGAAAAGAATGCCGCTGGAGTTAAGACTGTAGTGAAATAGCGGGATGAGCTTCTTTTGCAGCTCTGACGACAGATAGATGAGAAGGTTCCGACAGGACAGAATATCGAGCTTAGTGAATGGCGGGTCCATGATGATGTTCTGTGGCGCGAACACCACCATCTCGCGGATTTCCTTGCTGACGCGGAAGCCGCGATCGTCCTGGACAAAGAATCGACGCAGACGCTCGGGTGAAACGTCCGCCGCGATATTCGCTGGGTAGATTCCCTGCCGCGCCCTTTCGATGGCATCCCGATCGAGGTCGGTGGCAAACACCTGCAGGGTGAGGCTCTTTTTTAACTTGAGCTTCTCGAGTGTCTCCTTGAAGACAATGGCAATTGAGAATGCCTCCTCTCCGGTTGAGCATCCAGGTACCCAGGCGCGTATCACCTCCGTTTGCGCGCGCGCCTGCAGGAGCGACGGCAAGACCTCGTCTTGCAAGTGCTGCCACGCGGGTGGGTCCCGAAAAAAACTGGTGACCCCAATTAAGAGCTCCTTGAAGAGCAGCTCGGTCTCCTGCGGATTCTCGCGCAGGTAGCGGACGTAGTTGGCGAATTTATCTATCTGGTGCAGGCTCATCCTTCGCTCGACGCGCCGGTAGATAGTGCTGCGCTTATACAGGGAAAAGTCGTTCCCTGTTTGCGTCCGCAAAAGAATGAAGATTTTGTCGAGGGCGGTCTGTTGCTTGTCCTCAAGGGATGCTTCTGGCTTCACGATATGGGGAGCGTACCGTCGATAAGCGATAATTTTCTCCGCAAGTTCGTCGGCTGGGGCCACAACATCGGCAAGCCCAGCCTCGATTGCGCTTCGAGGCATGCTATCGAATTTTGCCGAAGTGAGCGCCTGGACGAACGCGGCGCCGGTTTTCTCCTTGATTGTCCGTAAGCCCAGCGTGCCGTCGGAGCCCATTCCCGAGAGGATGACTCCGATGCTGCGCTCCTGTTGGTCCGCGGCGAGCGAGCGGAAGAAAAAGTCGATGGGTAGGTTCAGTCCTCTTGGCTGGGTTTGTGGCATCAAGTGCAGCGCGCCGTGAAGGATCGACATGTCCTTGTTGGGTGGAATCACGTAGACGTGGTCCGGCTCGACCTTCTGGCGGTTCTTCGCCTGGAGCACTGGTATCGCGCACACCCGCTGAAGGAGCTCTACCATGGCTCCCTTGTGCGTTGGGTCTAGGTGCTGAATGACCACGAACGCGATACCACTGCGGTTAGGCACGTTCTTCAGAAACTGCTCGAGCGCCTCCAGGCCACCGGCGGAAGCGCCGATGCCGACAATCGGGAAGCGGTGGCTGTTCTCTTCCAGCGGCTCGCGAACAGGCGAGGCTGGTTTGGCCTTCCGCTTACTCGGTTCGTTCTCTTTGTCGGTCGACGACGAGTTCGATTGACCGCCGCCACCCTGAGCTTGGGACTTGGCCCTGGGGGCTTTCTGGGAGTCCTTCTTTTTCATCAGGCACCTCGGGCGGGCTCTTGCGGGCTCGGTACCTAAATGTCCGCAAACCCTCAGACCTTAATGACTCCTGGCCGCTGCCGCAACCTAGGACTCGTGGACCTAGCCCTATTTGGTAGGCAATTTTAGTTTGGTCAATCTACACAACTCGTAACGATGTGGTTACATGTTTTTTTTGTAGTTCATCGAGGCTTGGTTCCCTCGATAGTCGCGGAGACGACATACTTTTCGGCGCCTGACCCGGGGAACCAGTCGCGGATGACCGCGCGGCTTTCCTCTTTGAGGTCGACGCGAATCTTCTCGAAGCCGACGGTCTTCAGGATCTCGCGCACCTTCTCCACGGGCGCTGCCCCGGAAACGCAGCCGGTGAGCGCTTCGAGGCTTCCGGTCAGCTCCTCGGGAAGGGGCGCGGTGGCGACGATGTCCGAGATGGCAAGGCGGCCGCCGGGCTTGAGCACCCGAAAGGCCTCGCTAAAAACCGCTTCTTTGTCGGGGGACAGGTTGATGACGCAGTTCGACAGAATTACGTCGACCTCGCCGTCAGCCACCGGCAGGTGCTCAATCTCTCCGAGTCGGAACTCGACGTTCTGAACGTCTATTTGGCGGGCGTTAGCGCGGGCCTTTAGCACCATCTCGGGGGTCATGTCGACGCCGATGACTCGGCCACTATGACCAACCTTCTTGGCTGCTAGGAAGCAGTCGAAGCCACCCCCCGCACCTAGGTCGAGGACGGTTTCGCCTTCGCGCAGAGAGGCGATTGCCTGCGGGTTTCCGCAGCCAAGCCCCAGATTGGCGCCCTCGGGGACGCTGCCGAGATCCTCGGGCGAGTAGCCGAGCGCGAGGCTTGCGTCCGGTGCCGGCGAACAGCAGCCCGACGAGCAGCAGTAGCCCGAGTTTTCCTGCTTGGCGACCTTGCCATATTGGTCGCGTACCGCGGCGCGCACCTTGTCGTTCTTCTCATCGTGGGTCCTCTTGCTCATTGTTCTCTCCTCGGTGATTTTTACTGCCAGGCTCTCGATCCTAGTCTTCAGCTCGGTGCGTATTTCCCGGAATGCGTCGAGACGTACGGCCTCGCACCCCGTAACCGCCGCAGGGTCGGGTAGCCCCCAGTGAAGCCTTTCGGCTTTACCGAGGAATAGGGGACACTCTTCCTCGCCGCAAAGCGTAATAACGGTGTCCACCTCAGCGGCGGGGATCTCGGTCGTTGCCTTCGACCGGTGCGTGGATATGTCGATATCGATTTCTTTCAAGACAGCGATGGCCTCGGGGCGCACGCTGGTCGGGCGGGAGCCAGCCGACCATACCTTCACCTCGAAGGGTAGTAGCATGCGAGCTATGCCCTCGGCCATCTGGCTGCGAGCAGAGTTGGCTACGCACAGAAACAGGACTCCCTTCATACGATTTTCTCCTTTTGGCGGTAGTACTTGCGGTCGAGCCAAAGCCCATTTCCTCACGAGCAGCGGGATAGCATCCGGCCTTCTGGCCAGGCTCGTCTTTAGCAGCTCAAGGTGCTCCCGCATCATCGCGTCCTCGACCGGACAGAGCGTGTAGGTACGACCAAAGCTCCTCTTTGGGGTTAGCCGGTTATACGAATGGCGTCAAGAGACAGCCGGTTGGTTAGGGTTGGTAGAATTTCAACACTTGCCACGAAAAGCTGTCATAGATGCTTCAACTTCACGGTGGGCCACTGTTAGTGGTGCATTTTGATTTCCGCTAACGAGGCTCGCAAATGGACATTCCACGAATCTTCAACATCACCGAAAGTGCTCACCGCATTCACAACCCGATCACGCCGGAAAAACTCACCACTCTCGGCGCCGCATTGCGCCTGGAACCGGAGACTCGTGTGCTTGACCTTGGCAGCGGTTCGGGTGAGATGCTGTGCACATGGGCACGCGATTACAGAATCAGCGGCGCCGGTATCGACATGAGCCAGCTATTCACCGAGCAAGCAAAACTCCGCGCTGAAGAACTCGGCGTCGCCGATCGAGTCGAGTTCATCCACGGTGATGCTGCTGGCTATGTCGCCGACGAAAAGGTGGGCGTGGCCGCCTGTGTGGGCGCCACCTGGATCGGTGGGGGAGTCGCCGGCACAATTGAGCTTTTGGCGCGGAGCCTCCGCACTGGAGGAATCATTCTCATTGGCGAGCCGTACTGGCTGCGATTACCGCCGACCGAAGACGTTGCCAAGGAATGTCATGCCGGTTCGATCTCCGACTTTCTCATGCTTCCAGAGCTTCTCGCTTCTTTCGGAAACCTTAACTACGACGTCGTGGAAATGGTTCTGGCAGACCAAGATGGTTGGGACAGGTACGAGGCGGCCAAGTGGCTCACCATGCGCCGATGGCTCGAAGCGAATCCCGGCGACGACTTTGCGAAAGATGTTCGAGCCGAACTGACCTTAGCACCCCAACGCTACGCCGCGTACACTCGTGAATACCTGGGATGGGGCGTGTTTGTACTGATGGCGCGGTGAAGGGATGCCGTGATGGTTGTTTCGGGTCATTCGTACTTTAACGAGTCAATTATATTGAGTCGTGCAGAACCGATTGCGGGAGCTATGCAAGCTATTAAACATGTGGCAATACCCCCCAGTAATAAGTCAATTAGAAATATTGCCGAGCAATCGATGGGAAAATCAGGATAATTGAGTGCTAATAATAGCGTAGGAACCATTGAAAGCAACAACCATCCGCCTAGTATACCAAAAATACCACCTACTAATCCGACCGTGAATGATTCAATTAAAACCATCTTTATCATTTGAATTTTTTCCATGCCCACTGATCGCATCATAGCCAAAGAACGACGTCGCTCCATAAAACTAATCACTAGGTTGTTGAGAATACCAAATATCCCGATTACCAACGCCAGAACGGAAAAACTATTCAAAATAAAAAACAGTTGGTTATTGTTTTTCATGTCACGGTCGGTCATTGCCTGAATAGTGCTTACGAATGGTGAATGTCTGGCGAATTTTTCTTTTATTCTCGCAGAAGTAATCGAAGGATCGAGAGACGTTTTAATCATGATACTTGAACAGGTGTGAAGGTTCATGTCCACTTTTAAGTAACGTTGAGGAATAATCGCAAAACTTCCGTTGTTCCAGTTAGATCTAAAAAACCCGGCTACTCGGTAGGTTTTTGGCCCGCGCTGCATTTTAAATCTAAGTAAATCGCCTTTTTTAAGATTCAGTTTTTTCTTTAGAGTGAAGCTCAGCAAAACATTTCGTCCATTATTTAAATCTTCCAATAAAACTTGCGAGTCTTCCAATGTGTTCAGTCTCCAAAATTTGAGATAATCCGCTGGATCAGCGCCTCGGAGCTCTTTAATTTTCAGGTCATAATCAGGCAGTTCGACATTTTCGGAAGACAACCGGCAAAAAGTCTCCTCAACCCCGCTAACAGTTCTGATTGACCTGCGCATCGTTTGGTCCGAGGAGTGCATATGCGCCCATATTTCGAACTTGGCTTCTCTCCAGGTATCAAGGGTGGTCTCCGCGGCGCTTTTAGTAGTCGATTTTATCATCAGCAGGCTGGAAATGCCAATCGTAAGCAGAGCAAGATTGTTAATAATATTTCTATTTTCCCGTAGATTTTTGACTGCCAAAACCCCAATGTTTCCAAAAAGCCATGGATAAACGATTTCTAATAGTTTTCCAGTCAATACCAAACCGTAAGGAACAAGAATGACCATGGCAAAAATAAGGACCAATTGACATATCACCACTGTCGTCAATTCGTGACCTTCTAAGGGGTAATGAGGAAAAAACAATGCAAAAGATGCGAGTAACAATCCAATTGGCAATTTCCAGAAATTATGCTTTTTTGGGGCTGCCATAATGTTTAAAATAATTTCTTTGATCGGCAAACGTGAAATCTGAACAATCGGTAACGCAGAACTAATCAATGCCAATGCAATCGCCACTGAAAAAGCCGCCGCCATTTGAACCCAGGAAAAACTAATTGTTGTTTTCATCCAGGGTTGTTTCATGAGTACGGCCATTACATACAGAACACCAATCCCAAGTCCACATCCAAGAACACCTCCGGTTACGCCATAAGCGATGCTTTCCATAAACAGCATTAAATCAGTACTGAGCTTCGTTGCCCCCACGCTACGAAATGTTCCAATTACCGGCAGTCGTTCTTGAGTAATAACCTTGAAAGAAGTATATATAATAAAAATTGCCATCGCCAAAACAATGGTAAGCATTATAAAAAAAACGGTGGTTGTTTTGCCTACATGTTCGCGGATTTCTTCGGGCGAATATGGTTCTCGGACTGTACAGTGTTTGTAAACCGAGGAAAGTTCGTTTATCAAAGCGTGCTTATCCAACTGGTCCTTGACAGACAGCAATAGAGCGAAGTTTCTTCCTCGGGCATTGAAATAGCTGCCAAGTGTGTTCTTGGGCATGACTGCAAAATTAATAAAACCATCGTCTTGGAACAAACCGGTTGGTTCTGCAATCCCGGCAACAGCAACCCGCCGTCTAGCGCCATTTATTTCCAGATTAATATTCTGGCCCAATACTAAATGATTTTTTTCCGAAAATATTCTACTTATTATGATCTTACTGCCAGTAAACGGCTCCAAATTTTGTTGTGCGCTCAGACTGATCGGATTGAGCTGTTGCAAATCAGAAAGATTGATCCCGGTAATTAACAGGTTAGTGGTTTCATGGTCTTTTTTATAAACAGCATCCACTTGAACGTGTCCGGCCACACATTGCAAACGGCTTTTCCAAGGTTTCAATAAATCAGCTTTTATGTAGGGGGATCTCGATTTTTGACCGGGCTCTATGATGATGTCGGCTTTTCCGTAAAACTGCTTCATTCTCGCAATGAACATTGCCTCCATAGTCCCGGTAAGAGCCCACGACGAAAAGAACAGCGCCGATGACAACATTACCGAAAAGACAATCAGAAAAGTTCGAAACTTTTTTTCTAATATGTTCTTAAGAACAAGCTTGACTAAAATCTGCATGCTTTTTGCCTGGAACTCTCATCTTTTAGTAATCTGAGTATCGACATTGAAAAACGGTTTTAAAAATTCATCGGGATTCAAAATGCGTATTTCAATAGCGATCGACGTTTCTCCTCCCTGCTTGGTAGCCATCCCGGCAATGGCACTTACTTCACCTTTATATTTGCGAGTGCTGTCCGCAACGGGTAAAATAGAAGCTGGTGCGCCGATCTTTACATCTCGAATAAATTCTTCGGAAACACTGGCATCAATTACTAGATTATCACGATTAATAATCGTCAGAAGACCTTTTTCCGAATTCACCATTTCTCCCTCCGAATAGCTGATTTCGGATATGACTCCATTAATAGGAGAAATGATTACATTCTTATGAACGAAACTCTGATCTAACTTGGAACGCATTCGTTCTAATTCAAGCTCAAGAATAGCTATTTTCTGCTTTTTTATATGAATCGCCGATTGGCCTTCTCGGCCATTCAAGCTTAGCTGAAGATCAGTGATTGCCTTTACTTTTCCTTTAAATATCTCTCGGTACTCTTCAACCTCTTTTCGGGGGATAATTCCTTCTTTCATAAGGTTTTCTTTGATTGCCAATTCTTTCTGAGCCCGGTCGTAATCCTCTTTGGCTTCCCGCAAATTTTTTTTTGATTTTCTCAAATCGAATATTGCCGCACGCAATTCATGTTCCTTAGCACGAATCTGTGTGTCGAAGTCGTCAATATTTAAATTAATGAGTGGCGTTCCTTTGATTACATTTTGGCCCTCTTTTACAAGTATTTTTTCGACCCAAGCAGGAAAATCAATAGCTATCACTTTGCTTTCTTTAGCTTTGACTATGCCGAAAGCCTCAATTTCCTGGTTTTCAACTTTCGTTGGCAAGTTATTGACCGCTGTTGATTCGTTTGTTGGCTCTTTTGTGCATCTACTCAAAAACCCAATCGCAGTAGCAATAGCGACAATTTTAATAACATTTAGCATTTTCGCATACCTTTCCATCTCTAACATAAATTATTCGGTCGCCAAATGAAGCTGCTTCATTGGAGTGAGTCACCTGAACAACAGTTTTCTTATGCTGCTGGTTAATTATTTTTAAAAGTTTCATAACATCATTGCCGGTTTTACTATCTAGATTACCAATCGGTTCATCAGCCAGGATAATATCGGGTTCATTGACTAGCGCGCGAGCAATTGCCACTCGTTGCTGCTGACCGCCGGAAAGTTCGCGTGGGGTATGGTGGCGTCGGTCCAGCAAGCCTACCACTTCCAAGATTTCCTCAAGTTTTTGACGATGCTGTTTTATCTTTTTGCCGTCGAGCATGACTGGAAGCATCACATTCTCTTCAACATTTAGATTGGGAATCAAATTATAAAATTGAAATACAAAGCCCAAATCACGGCGGCGTAGGACGCTTTGCTCGCGGTCTTTCATAATCGCCAATTCCCGGCGCTTTATTCTGACGCTCCCCGAGGTGGGTTTATCGAGCCCACCAATTAAGTAAAGTAAAGTGCTTTTACCGGAACCCGATGGCCCCATGATGGACACGAATTCGCCACTTTCGATGGTGAGATTAATGTCATTCAGTACTTCGATTTCTGCTTCTCCCGAAGTAAAAGATTTGCATAAGTTCGCAATCTCGATGATGGGTTCCTTCGCTTTTCTCATGGTTTAAAAACCTTGCCTCGCATTAAATCCTTCATCGACGTTTGGGTATAACCTGCGTTGGTGTAGCTTTCCATTCATATAGTACGTGTGAGGCGACGGTTTATTTCCATATATTTAACTACACTGACGGCGTAGGTCTGTCTATGGTGTGTTGAGCAGCGATCATTGAAGTCGCTCTGGCTTTAGCAGGGCCGCAAAATGGGTAGACGAGCAATTGTTGCTCGGCGTTCTTTCGAGCGCCTTTTTTAGGCGCTTTTTTGGAGGTTGCAGCTATACGTGCAGTGAATTCTCTCTCCACTAGCGGGATTAAGTGTGTTCCACAGGGCAATCGAGTTCTAGGGCGTGTCCCCATATCCGGCACCACGCCCTCCGTCATTCCCGCGAAAGCGGGAATCCAGGGGGCGCCACAGTCGAAAGACCAGCTTGCATTCCGATCTGACCTTTGGTTTAGGCTTTGGATGGCGTTACGATTGTCGT
>JBNKEI010000083.1:0-4417 GCA_050288705.1 Myxococcales bacterium | reverse complement strand
AGGTAATGCTTTTAAAAATTTTTTCGCTGGTCGTGCTAGCTATCCCAAATTTCACAAAAAAGGTTTTCACGATAGTTTTAGTCTTACTAATGATCAGTTTGGCGTGAATGGTTCACATAAAATACCTACGTGTAGATTTGTATAGGTCTAACGGAACGGCGTATTCTACTACCCACCAACTCGAAGCCCGGGGCGGATATCTGGAGTAGCGAGTCGGAGGCTGTCAAGAATCGATCTCGGAGCGCAGCAGCCGGAAGAAGTCGTCGCGGGCGTGGGTCTCTAGCCAGGGGTAGTGGCCGCAGCGGAGCAACAGGTGGAAGCGGAAGTTGGAAAGGATGCCCGCTAGTGGCTCCTCGATACCGGCGACAGGGTGAGGGTCGTACTCGCCGTGGATGGCGGCTACCGGGCAGCGGATGGTCCGGCCCATGTCGAGCAGCCGTCCGCTGTGGCGCAGCTCGCGCATCTCTGCCCAGACGGCAGTGTGTAGATCGTGCTGACAGGATAGAGTTCCTTCGTTCTGGCTGTCCAGAATATTGGACTCGAAGGTGTCGGTTTCAAAAAAGTACGGCGCGGCCTTGGCCAGCAGGTCGTCACGTTCAGTAGAGGACTGGGCGGTGTCTATGGCGCGGAAGACAGTATCGAGTTCGGCGCGCTGTTTCGGGTTGAGACGCTGCATTCGTGTTTCCATGATTGTGCTGGCCAGGCTGTCGTCAAATAGACCGCTGGCTACGAGGATGAGCTTCTTTACTTGGGCCGGGTGCAGTGCAGCCATGCACCAGGCGAGCATGGAGCCCCAGGAGTGGCCCACTAGAATCGCTGGCTGTACGGCGTGCTGCTCCAGAATCACGCGCAGCTCCTCCACCTGTCCATCCGGACCGAAGAGCTCGGGCTTGGACTGCATGGGCTCGGCCACGCCATATGTGGTGGAAAGGCCGTGCGCCAGTAGGTAGGCGCTGCCGGGCGCGCCGGGGCCGCCATGGATCGCGGCTACGGTGTAGGGCGGTTTACCGTGCAGGCGACAGGGGATCATGGTCAAGAGAATAGGTCACACGGGCGCGAGTGTGAAGACGCGTGATGGTTAAGTGTCTCTCCCATTGCGCTTGCCTATTATCGAGCAGAAGCAACGGGGAAAAGCGCGGTTCCCCTTTGACCGTCAATTTATCGAACAATGTCATGATCGCCGGCGGCTCAAATTTGCTCAACGGAATTGACGCACCTTGCTGTATACTTCACGGTATTTGTATGCGTCGAGATGACCTTGAACTGTTTTAGCGCGTGCTTTTAAGTCGAGTAGATCTTTTGTGATCTTCTCTCTATTAGCAGGTGTTAAATTTTCATTCTGTAGTGTCTTGGTGATTGTATTTATGGCCATCCTGACTTCCTCTAATTGGTGCTTTGTATAGACTCGCATTTCCTGTTCGCTTTGTAACGCTCCAGAACTCCCCGCCGAGTCAGCCCCTCCAAGCAATCCTTTGCCCGTAAGCACCACTTCGCTCCCTGGCGCCGTCGCTCCATCTCGTTTCTGGAGTTGAATCAGGCTCTCTAGTCTAGGGTTACCCCTCGAAGAGGATGGTTCGTTATTAGCTCTATCTGTCATATTTTGTAGGCATTGCCTAGTGTTTCTTTGTGTTGCTGTCATTCTCTTCATATGAATGTTTGCACTGTTGATGCGCATCATTTCTCCCCTTGGTCAAACCAAGCCAATTTTTTGATTAACTGAGTTGCCACAATTTCAAGTATTCAAATCAAATTGCGTAGTTGAGACAACTTCGACACCATATTTTGTTACTATCGGCTCACTTGTAAATAAGTTGCTACATTATCGGCTGGGTCGCCTTGTGGCTATTCTCAATCATGCCCAGGTTCGCCCTGACTGGACAATGACTGTTCCAGTTGCCAACTGCTCAGCCGGTACTGGCAACGCTCGAGCTTTCCACATCCGCCAGGCGGTTTTGTACGAAATCCCCTGCTCCTTGGCCCAAACACTCAGTTTCATGCAAATAAAATCATATATTTGTCTATTTTTGTCTATTAAAAAATTAGCTGCTGGCAGCCCCATTTGCAAGGCTCGCGGCCTCCGTCCAACCCGACGTTTGCGCAGCCGAGACATCGTTCCGGGCGTAGTTCCATACGGTCACGGGCTGCGTAAGTGCCTATTAGGACGGGCAGATAGAGTCTGTTCGGAAATAACATCAAATTTTTACATAGTTTGGAGTATCGAGATGATTCGAAGAAATAACTCGAGCTATTCGAGCAATGTGTTTTTGCATAAAACGCCTGACGCTAGAGAAAATTACTCTCAAAAGACATCCTCTTTTAATTTAGATTCTAGATCTTTTGCCGATGGTGCAAATAAAGGCAAAACGCCGGTTGTAGAATTGCGAGACCCAACGCTGAGGGGGCCTGCGGGGTTTGGTTTTGAGACACCCCATTCGAAACGTTCAAGCCTCTCCGTTGCGAGTGCAAAAACCCGAATTGTATATGGAAGGCGCGAAGGCGGGTGCCTTGTTTCGTGTCTCGCGTGCGTTGCAAAAATTAGCTACGCTGAAGCTCGCAAAGATGCGATAAAATATGGGGGGTTTGTTGCAGACAGAGGAATGCACATGGAGGGGGCAACGCAGGTTTTAAACCATTGGGGTATAAGGAACGCTCTTATTGACAAATACACCCCAGAATGGACTGATTTTCCCGACAAGGCGATAATAGGCGTTATGATATATGGGCAGGAGCATGCAGTTGTTCTTAGGCGAATAAATGGGAAATTGTACGTATATGATAGTCGCCAATCACGCCCAGTTTCAGATCCAGAAAAGTGGTACGACCTTATTGTCCCTGACTGTTATATAGCAATACTCGACGCTAAACCAAGAACGACGCCTCCTTCACGAACTGGTTACGATATGGTTGGCGGTAATCCTTTTGAGTAGCCCCAAGTCGTTACCTTCCCGGGGCTCTCACGGAACCGGACTAGTGGATCTCACATCCGGCTCTTCAGGATGCTGGGGTCCTATTGGGAACTCAATCCCAGTATTCCTAGCATCGATGTTTCCATCCGCAGCTATCTTGCATTTCAAGCCAATCCAAACATTATTCAGCAATGTTTTAATTGGGGAAGGTATGTCCGGCACCGTCCCCCGTCTGCTCGCGCGCTATCCAGCCATCGAGGGTGTCTTCTAGCCTGGCATGTTGCGATCTGGGCTTGATCCGATTTAGTGGACACCGACCTAAGTACGAGTACGGCGGCCTTGGTAGCTGAAACTTAACTTCACGCCCAGCGATCCCGCTTCACATAAGGTCAAACAGGACTCTAAGAGTGAAAAGTGGTCCAGCATGCAAAAGGATGATTGCTGGAGTTCCTCGGTAAATCGCATTTATTCCACGAATAGCCAGGCGCCTAACAAATCGGGTAGCATTAGCGTGGTCTGATTGACTACGCGTCAAATGGTTGATAATGTATTATTGATGAAGGTATCTGGCATTGAATGGGATGAGAATAATAGAGCGCATTTTAAAGAACATGGACGAGCTTCGCGTGAACAAGTCGAGGACATTCTTAGCGCTCGTGCTAATCCGTCCAGGGCGGCTATAGAAAGTACCGTGCGCAATGAAGCTCGATTTCGTTTTGAAGGAGAAACAAGGCATGGCCGTTTCCTTGTAGTGATTGCAGCACAACGACCTGAAAACGTTTGGCGTCCTATTACATGCTGGCCTCTAAGTGGTGTGCGGCTTCAAAGCTACTTGGCTTGGCGAAAGAGGGTAAGCCGATGAAAAAAACAGTGAATAAGATCACAAAAAAGAAAGCAATAACTGGTGAACGAGGATTGCCTATTTGGCCAAATAGTAAACCTATACCAGTATTTAAAACAGAAGCAGAAGAAATCGAATGGTGGAATAGTTACGATAGAGAGCCGATGGAAGAAGAAACATGGCAGCAAGTTACTTATGAACCACGAGTGACAGCAAAAGCTCGAGAGCATGTATATCGTGTGCGGTTTGATGATTTTGAGATGGGTATATTGCAAACACTTGCGAAACGTCGTGGGGTAGCTGCTTCCGTTATTTTGCGTGAATTGGTAAGAAAACAAGACAGAGGATAAAACATGCGGAAAAGAAAGTATTGAATAACGAATAGTTATGTTAAAAAACGATACGGAATGATAGCAGAAAAAACCGATAAAATTTCCCGATTTTTCTATCCCAGAAGACCCATATTTTATGTAGCGCCCACATGAAAATGTCCGGTTTCGCCCAAGTAGTAGATGAGATGAGAAGGCCATTCCCCGATTCGACAGTAGACTGTCGAACGAACGCACTCTAAAGGTGCAAAAGGAGAACGGCCATGACGAACATTACACAGTCCGACCTTCGAAGGCTAGAGACGATTGGATGCGATTTAGGCGATACAAAATCAGAATTG
>JBNKEI010000082.1:0-24465 GCA_050288705.1 Myxococcales bacterium | reverse complement strand
CCAGCCTGCTTAAATTCCTCTAGCGAGTCAGCAACTTGTTTGGCCTTAATTCCGTTACCAAAAAAGTCTTTACCAATAGAATCGTAGAGGTAAAGGGAGCCAGTTAATTTGGTTTGTTTGGCAAGATAACGAAGCTTATGCGGACTTTTCTGCATTGCTATTTCCTGAATTAATATTTTCAGTAGGTGGAATATTCAAAGTTGGCTCTCCCTCGACCAAGGGAATATGAAACTGTTTGGCGATTTTCTCCCGGTCTACATTCATTCCGCCTTTACGTAGATTGGAAACCCCTGTTCCCAGGTCCACCAAAGTTTTGGCAATACTGCCGCGCTCATCCGGTGCTTTAGTGCTCCAGGTACAATTGGGAGTTAGCGAGGAATCGCCAATATTGTATTCCACCCAAGGCCGTACCACCTGGTCAGTGAAGCATTTTCCCAGACCCCGAGCGTCGCTTTCTAATCTATCCAGGCGAATGCGATCATGGACATTTGCCGCTGCATAACTGCCACCGCCTTTCATGGAAGTGGTTAGATTTTGGCCCAATACATCAACAGCAATGCATTCATCGGCTTTTTCGATTAACCGCAGAAAACCTTCATAGCTTTGGGCTGCAGCTTCCAATAGATCGAGGTCAAATCCATTGCCGTTTTCGTCTTTGGCAAGCCGAATTAGTCCTTCGCCGCCAATCGATGATAACGCCCGCTCAATGTCCTCTTTGTCTTCGGCCCTGGCATCGGAAGGTACGGTAAGCAATTTGATGGGCAAACCATGAACTTCGCTCCAGCGTGCCCAATCTCGCCACGCCCAACGCCGAATTAGAAATAGCAGCGCCAGGGAACGGACTAAGCCTTCCATCCAGCCACGGGCTAAGCCATGAGGAGCATACACAACCCATCGCCCATTTCCTGGTAATACCTCTACCGGACCGTCAGCAGTGCTCATCCAAAAGCTTCGAGTATCCCATCTCCAGGAACAATGCCGTAGGTCCCAGGTTTTTAAATGCGGCGTCCATTCATTTTCAGTGGCGGTCCATTCCAATTCGCCTATTCCAATGCCGAGAAACAAACCCCATTTGTGCAGTCGCTTGATCTCCGCATCGCATAACCATTCATTCCAATTCTGCTTTATTCTGTCGGCAATACGAGCCGACCGTTTGCGGGTATTTGGTGGCGTAACCTCCAAGGGCAGGGAGGCCAATGCATCCAGCCTGGTTTGAATTACTCCTTTTATGCGATCGTCAGTGCCAAAGGCGTCACAAAGCTGTGCCGGGTAATTGAATACGCCCATTTCCAGCGATTGGAGAGCGCGGCGGGTGGATGAAACATCATCAAATGTTGCCGTACCTACTACTGGGAGGTCGCGGTGGTGGCCTTTGGGTGGTGATGGGGGCATTTTGTGCAGTGCAGGGGGGATGTTTGCGGTTGGGGCAATGTGGGATGAACAAGTGTGTTATTTAGACGGCTGTAGTTTTTAGCAGCAGAATAGTTTGCTTACGCGTCCTAAAACATGTTCTTGGAGGGAAAGATAAAAGCGGGTCAACTTCTCGTATTTGGTAAATCCTGGACCTAGTTTTTTTCGCTACCCGCTTATACCGCGCGTCAATTGTAGTCAGTTAAGCGAGGTCTCCGCTATGCACCTGTCTTTAAGAGGATGGCAGGTACAATTAATTGATCTGGGTCAAATATACCCATAAGTTTTTTCAACCAGAGTGAAAAATTACACCTCCTAATCCTAACGGGGTTTATGGATCGGCATTTGCAAAATTAAAACTTGTTTGCGTTACCAGAGATAAATACGAGCTTTGGCTTACTGAATTACAAGCAGTCTAACTGCTGAGGATGATTCCATGGCACTTGTTATATGCTCCGAATGTTTCAGCCAGGTATCGGACAAGGCTGCCTCCTGCCCGAAATGTGGCCATCCGATGGCTGCAGATAGCAATACAAGCTGTCGGTGTTTCCGTTCCGGATCCTTTTATAAGTTTAATTTAAAAAAAACTAATTGAAGGAGAAACAAATGGGTGACATCATTTATGATTTGTTGTGTATTGCATTTTCAGGGGCTTTCGGCGGATTAGTGTTTGGTATCTTTACAACAAATACATACAAGGTGAAACTTCCGTTTTCAGGCAAGCTTCTTGAACTCGGTTTCATTGGAGATATACTTACAGGAACAGCGGCGAGTATTGCAATATTTTTCATCGCCGCACCGCTATTTAATTTGAAAATAGGATCAGCAGAGAAAGATTGTTGCATTAAAGTAATTGCTCTCGGCATTTTGTCAGGATTTACAGGAATGAAATTGCTGTCTATTATGTCGTCTAAGTTGATGGAAAAGCTATATGTAATGGATCGACGTTTGGACGAAGCGGAAAAGCAAGATGAAACTAGAGAGCTATTGCGACAAGCCGATTTTTATTTAATTCATAATCCAGATCAGGCCAATATTATTTATGATGAAATATTAAAAGAAGATCCGCAAAACGAGTCAGGCTTGATTGGCAAGGCGAAAGTGCTAAGAAGAAAAAAAGATTTTGAAAAGGCGATAAAAGTACTAACAGAAATTGTAACAACAAACCCTAAAGCTGCAAGAGCATACTATAACAGGGCATGTTATAAGAATTCATCTTCGCAATACTCTGTAGATGATGTTTTGTCAGATCTAGAGAAAGCGATTTCTTTGTGTGACTTTTATAGACCGTTTGCATTGAAAGACGATGACTTTGAAAATCTGAAAGGCGATAAAAAATTCAACAAATTGTTGCGGCCATCTTACAAGAACAATTCATAATAGAATAATTTTATAGCGCCGGAATGGACGATACCTAGTTAAATCCGCCGCCCCAAACTCTTCCTTTCGTTCAACCCTTCTTGACGGGGCGGCCTTTTCATAAACAATTCGGAGAATACATAACTCGACGCATCCATTCGATCCGGGCTTCCACATTCCCGTTGTCCTTGCCTTTCCTCAGTCCAGGTGCACATTTCTTCCTCCAATTCGCGCGTAACTGGAATGTCAGTACCGGGAACGTATCTATTAACATGAAATATGCGCCCCTGTTCATAAATACTTGCAATGGGTGAGGCCCACGCCCGTTTGCCCCAATTACCGCCTTTTACTGGCAATACATTAACGTGAGTTCCTATTCGCTCGGCAGCCATTTTGATTATTGCATTAAACAATTGACCATTCCGGTTACCATCTACTTTTACGAAGCTGGCATTCCAATCCATATAGGCGCGTACCACTGCATTAGCCGCAGCATCGGGAGAGCCGTGAATTGTCCGGTCATCGAGCACATACCCGGTACTGCGAATCCCGCTACCGCTCATGCCCGCGATAATTATCCCGGTATCGTCATTGCCGGTTTCCGTTTCTGCGGGGTCTACGCCCACCCCAATTCTATCCAGTGGTGGAATATCCTTCTCGGCAATTTGCTGAATCCACGAGCGCTTGTATACCGCGCCGACCACCTCATCGAACAATTCACCAAACAATTCTTGGCGTCCAATAGTGGTATGCCTCCAAGCGTTCCATTCCTCGATGGTTTCCGCATCCAAATTGGCCACGTTATCAAATGACGTTCCAATAGTAACAACGGTATTCTGCTTGCGGCGGATATCCCTCAACGTCTGGAGCGGTTGTGGGGTAGTGGAGATCATCCATTGCGCGCGGCCTCCCTTTACCGGCAAACGTAGTCCAAACTGAATGTTGTAAATGCATTCCCCAAGTCGTCGCCATTTGGCCAATTCGTCACTTGCTACAAAATGGAATTGTGGTCCGCGAAACAAACTAGGCTTTTCTGCAGAATACAAAAACGCCAGCGACTTATTAGGGAATTCATAAACCTGATTGGTTACGTTAAAATGCGGCCTTTCCCATGGCGGGCAAATATTAATTAATCCGCTTTCGCCCTCACCAGTAATCTTTCGTGCTTCCGATGCCGTGGCCCCAATTATGGCAATGCGGCACCCGGGATGTTTCTTTGCCTTCGACCGCACCCATTCATTTAAAGTTCGCGTTTTGCCCCATCCCCGACCAGCCATGCATAACCAGGTACGCCAATTTCCTGGTGGTTCCATTTGCCCAACATATTCACCCGATGGAAGGCGAGATAATGGACGGGCGTTTGCCTCCCAACAATATTTCATTATTTGGCGCTGCTTGGGGGTCAATGCATCGTGTAGTCCACGTGGTCCGTATTTATGGGCGAGTTGTGCAAGCAGGCTTTGGGACATATTGCGAGTTATTATTTAGTGTTCGGGGCATTGTTCGCGGTGCCGGATGAATTAGAATTTGGTGCGAACTGGTTAGCGAGCAATCTATTTAATGTATCCAGTAATTCCTCGTCTTCCATTGGCGGTTTCGGTATTTCTCGGTCTTGAGTCTGAATTGCCTTGCCGAATCCTATTTCACGCAAAAACTCGACCATTCTTGCCCGTACTGATTCTGACTTAGCAGTGGCCATTAAAAAGAATGCCTGGTTTACTACTACCGTGGAATATTTACGCGCCAAATACCGCATTACATCGTTTTCATCTTCGGGAACATTATTAGTATCTAAATGATTTAGTTCTTTTAATATATCATCCAGTGATTTGCCTGAATTACTAAACAAAACTCCAGGACTAACCGAATTATAACCATTAGCGATGTATTCGCGTAATTGAGTAACCTGATCGTCGGTAAGGTGAGCCTGGCCCTTTGACCATCGATGAAATTTCGTTTGATTCACTTTAATGGCCTTGGCAAGGCGGATGTGGCTAATTCCCTTGGTGGCGGCCTCAACGACTATAGATGCCCGATTTAACTCATCTTTTTCGGTCCATGGACGGGTCGGTTTACTCATTTTTTCCCTACATTTTGGGCGTAAATGATCAGATAACTGAATGAAACGACAAATCTGAGATATTTTTTCGAAGGGGGCCGTACTTTGCGTGCTACCCCCTAGCACATATTGTGAAGACTGGCGCGCTTCTTGCTTAGCATAACGCCCCGAGATCACTGGGAAAACCCAGTATAACGCTAAAGAACGCCAACTTCTGGTTAACGCTTTGTGAAGTACGGAATGTGTTGGTTTATGAAATTATTTGTTTCATTTACGGCTATGCATGAAATTTTCTAACACTTTTCATTTAATAACTTCCTGCACATTCAGCACAACTACCTCTGGTTACTCCCGCAAACCGAACCTTCCAGCTCAAGGGCGGTCCCCGCTGGCTTCTGTCTGCTACGCCGTGAGATTATCTGCATTTTCAGCCACCCCAACTCTGGTAGCCACCGGAGCAGTACCGTGATCCCATCGGGTTTCCTTCAAAACGAGGCAAGGCCACTTTGGCCAATACGCGTCCAACTTTTTGCGTCGTATCCAATCCCAGTCCCTGCTTCCCTCCCAACCGGAAAAGAATGACACCACCGCTTTTTAGGTAACTACTACTTCGTTTAACTCAGTTTCATTCAACCGAGGAATACGTCCGGGTATCCAGGCCCTTAAAATCTCACCCGTGTGTACGCTTGCTTTCAGTCGCCCCACCTCTGGCAACACCGGACCAAGCGCCGTAAAACAAACCTTCTATATATAGTTGCAAAAAAGTCAGTGGTTGGGCTAAGTCGGCTAGGTCGGGCTTAGTTTTTTTGTAGGACCTTGATTTTTCGTTCATAGGCTTTAATGCTGTTGAATTGAACTCTGCCGGAAAAATCACCCTACTCTAATTGCCAAAATTGATAGCAAGACAAGGGGATAAAAGCTTGTGTATCTAAATAGAAATCATTCGGACAAATGCGTCTGCTTGTACGGCCGATTATTGCACATTGCGCATTGAAAAAGTCGATGCATATTTGGATTGATATAGAGATGAGGAAGGTGGGCACCATGGAAGCCCGCGAAGCAAACAATTTAGTAAGTCTCAATCTCAAGATAGGCGCGGCAAGTATTGATCAAGAGCGACTAGCGGAATGTGCTCTCGCTCTCAAGGGCGAAATCAGAGAATTAAAGGGTGTGAAATCTCTCGTTTCTGCCAAAAAGCCAGTGTCCCCTAAGGGTGCAAAAGCGGGCGAGCTCGTCGATGTTGGCAATTTTATAGTAAACATTCTGCCAATAGCTCTGCCAAGTCTTATTGCCGTCATTGGAGACTGGGTGAATCGCGCAAATAATCGCGTTGTCATAATCGAGTATGAGAACAATTCTCACCGAATGAAGTTAGAGGTACCGACTGCGATTTCACTTAAACGATTAAAGTCGATTGTTGAGACTGTTAAGACTTCTCTCTGTTAGTTCATGTTGAAATGGGATACAGGAAATGAGAAAGTATGCTCTAATCATAGGTAATTGTAAGTATGACGACCCAAGTTTTCAGCAATTGGTGGCTCCGGGTGCGGATGCGAGAGAGTTTGCTAGGGTTTTGGCATCCCCAGAATTAGGCAGTTTTGATGTGGTGGATATCGTTCTAGACGATGTTGCTGATAACATCAGAAGGAAAATAATATATCTTTTGCAGGGGAAACAGAGTGACGACTTGCTTCTTCTTTATTTCTCGGGTCACGGGCAGATTGATTCTGACACCAACGGGGAATTATTTTTGGTGGCTCGAGACACTAGAAAAGAGTGTATAAGAGCAAATTCGATTCCTGCTTATTTTATTAAGAATGAACTCGAGGCAAGCGCGTCGAGACGAAAAATTATGATTCTAGATTCCTGTTACAGCGGCGCATTCTGTCGTGGAGCCAAAGCTTCGGAACCGATGACAATAACTCAGAATACTTTCGAGAGCAATGGTTACGGATATGTGGTACTGACTGCCTCCGATGCGACCCAGTATGCTTGGGAAGGTGACCGCACTAACGATCTAGAACTATCTTATAACTCTGTTTTCACACATTATCTAATTGAGGGCATCGAAACCGGAAAGGCGGACAAAGATGGGGACGGACAAATAAATCTCGAAGAACTCTATGAATACGTAATTAAACAAATGGGTGACAAAAAACAAAAGCCCAGAAAATGGAACTACAATCAAGAAGGCGCACTTTACATTTCGCAAAATCCAAACCCAACCGCCGAATTGCCGTTTGATCTTCAGTATCAGCTCCAGAGTCTTCTACCCGACATGCGTCGTGACGCAGTGGGGAAGCTGAAAACGTTATTGTTTGGTAGTAATCGAGGTCTGGCACTTGCCGCGAAGCGGACGCTTGAAAGTCTTGTTGAAAATGAAGATAGCATGAAAGTGAGAACAGCGGCTTCAAAGTGCCTCGAAACTTTTACAAAGTCGAAACAAGATAAGCTGGAACAGAGCATTAAGCTGGAACAGAGCACTAAGCTGGAACAGAACGGGAACACACAAACAACGCAACGGAATGAAGATATAGGAAAGCAAGTTGATAAGGGTAATAGTTTGCTTAGTGCTGGAAAATTTGAACAAGCAATCGCAGTTTACGAGGAAATCGAGAGGCGATTTGGGGCGGCAACAGAACATGAGATACTGGTAGAGGTCGCTACGGCCTTGAGAAACAAGGGGCAGGCATTTTATGAGACCGGCGAACGTCAGAAAGCCCTCGAAGCTTTTGCAAAGTCGAAACAAGAGCTGGAGGAGAGCCGGAATACACAGACAACGCAACGGAATGAAGATATAGGAAAGCAAGTTGATAAGGGTAATAGTTTGCTTAGTGCTGGAAAATTTGAACAAGCAATCACAGTTTACGAGGAAATCGAGAAGCGCTTTAGCGCGGCAACCGAGCGCGAGATAAAGTTACAGGTTGTCATGGCCTTGAGAAACAAGGGGCTAGCATTTTATGAGACCGGCGAACGCCAGAAGGCAGTTGCTACTTTGGAGGAAATCGAAAGGCGTTTTGCCCTAGCAAAGGAACCCGAGATATTGGAGCAGGTGACCCTTGCCAAACTTAGTAAGAATAAGATTATCTGGCCGTACATGGTTCTTAAATGAAGCAGAGCTAGAATACCCAGACAGATTTGAGAGGACAGCGGACGCATTGGTTGCCCGTGAGATGCCGAAAATGAGGGATTTCCCCACGCTCGTAGTGGTCGGCCTTAGAAAGTCAGGCAAACAGAGCAACTAAAACCCGCAATTTCTCGGGCTAGGAATTTGCTGGCGTTGATTTCAAATCCTTATGATTACCGTACACGAATACCACGCACCAAATCCGGCATTCCCCGTTCAATGGCCGCCAGCGACACACGCACCATTTGCCCACGCCTAGGAGCCTCCGGGAACGTTTTCACATTGTTAGTCCGCAGCATTCGCAATACTGTTTTCCTAGGCAGCCCGGTTTGTTCCGAGATCTCGCGCACCGTATACCAAAGCTTCATTGGCTTCCTTTCATATTGTCGTGGCTTAAATATCGTTACCCTCAATTTCGTCCCCAGCGCATTGCGAAATGTTTCTATCGCCTGGAGCAGAATCAAATTCGCCTGGTCCTGTACTGATTGAATGGTCTCCCGGTCCTGAATTGTCGGATTACCCCTGTTTTCAACGCAACGACGCGCAAGGCGGTATAGCCATTCGGTTAGCGTCCTATTCGTTCCTGAGGCAATCCAGGCGCTATGGGCAGCATTAGTTAGTGGGGCAATACCGGTGGCGATACCAAACGGTTCTACATGCCTCGGGTCGAGAAATGCCGCACGTAATGCCACGCGCTGGTCCGTTGTGCATTTTTCTAAAGCGCTGCGTATTGCTCTGGAACGGCTCGCGGCGGATATCCATTTTTCCTCTACATCGGGAACGGTATTGTGACTTCCGGCGCCGCATAGCTTCAATTGCATTACCATGGAGCCGAAGTTTGACCGCAGTCCCATTGCTGATTCTGCGCCGTTGGAAAAGTACCATTCCAGTGCTGTGACTATTTCCGGATCTATTCGCAAGTGTCCTCCACATTCTGGGCTTCTTCGTGTCGGTCAATTGCGTATTAGCGCCTGTGCGGTGGGTGTCAACTCGGGTAGGATATAGGGGGACTGTGTTTCTGCGCCTACCTTCCGAAAGGTCGCGTTTCGACATCGATGAAGTTTAATTGGTTCTTCGTGTCGGTCAATTGCGTACTAACGCCTGTGTCTTATGGAGGGCGAGGCCCGCAACCTTAGATCAGGCATGTACAAAAGCGGACCGAAGATGTCTATGTAGCATAGGGTCTTGGGGCGAGCCTTGAGTGACACGCTTTGCGCCTTATCGAATAGCGTACTCACCTTCCAAATACTCTAGGGTTTCCAAGACCCGTACTTAGTTCTCGCCAATGACACGCTTCTTTCTTGTGTATGTGTTTGTCTCAGAATATCACATATCATTTGGAAATCGAAAATTACCTTTCTTTTAATGTTAAATAAGACGACGTATGTCTGATGCTTTTTTATCAAAAAAGAACCGGAAGAAAAGGAATAATGTTGTTTACGAGACTTGCAATCGATGCAATGCTTCCCAGCCTTCCCATTATAGTATCAACATTGTTCTTACTTGGTCTTGTCTTCTGTAGCTCCTGCCGAAGGTTTGAAATGTCTTCTTGGACAGAGACGTACTCCTTTTTTGATATGTTATCGTTCCCTGCAGCTGCTTCCATTATCCGAGTAAGAACATTGTTTAAATCTGGATTTATGACAATAGACTGACTAACGTCAGTTGAATTACTAGTAATATTGCTGTTAGTGACCGGGGCACTAATAATAGTATTTTTGGTAACCATAGGATGGATTTCCTTTCTATTAAATGTTACTGATTCTACTACGTATGGGGCGGCATGAAGTGGAGAAAGTCTAACCTCGTATCTTTGCTTAAGACTAAAAGAACTACTTAATGCTAACAGCTTCCCAAATTCTGATCTGCTTTTTTCGTATTTAGGATAGCACATGGTGACCAAGCAACCTGATGATTTATACTCCGCGACTGACAAACAATCATTCAAATTTTCGATAAATCCATCCATCCAATAGCTATCAGTACCATCTGGACGTGAATGAATTCTGTCCTCCTTTGCCAATTGTGCTAATTCTAAACATCGAACCACAAAACCTGAGAGGCACTTTTCGTAAATATGATTTATAACTGAACAAATAAAGTCATTAATACGATTGCCAGTGCAAATAACTGCAATATCAAATGGTGAAGGCACGAGTCTATCAGGAAGAAGTCTCGCGATACATTGTGGCCGACTGTTAATAATGTAATCTGTAAGCATTCGCGAAAGTTTCGTCCTATAGCTTGTAACGTCAACGGCCTCACTTGGAACCTCAATAGTTATAAACAGTGCGTAGCTGAAATGTTCGGCTGATTCAGGAGTACGCCCAAAATCTTGGACCAAGTAGTCAGCGTACTCAATCTTAGGCTGCACCCACCTTTTCATAGATGGCAAATTTTCTGCAATCCTCTTGAATATCTCATTGGCCTTTGAAGCATTCCTGTCAGATATGAGTTGCTTTGACAGCTGAATAATGGGTAGAATTTTACCTCGATCTCGACGGAGTTGAAGAATTTTTTCGCAATCCAATATTTCTTCCGAATATTTTGCCACATAGCTTTCCTTGGGCTCTTTAGACATCATTGCACTGCAGAGGAATAATGCCGAAAGATACGCTTTTAGAGACACTGCCCAAAATCCTATGCTTTCATATGCATTCCAGTAGTGCTTATCACAATTTGATGGCTTGACAATTTCATCTACTTGCCAATAAGTATCCCAAAGAGCAAGGTCTCGAGTTGTGAGATGGTTTCGAATACGATCAAAAAGATACAATGCTTGTCCGGAAAGAACAATGTAAAACTTCGTTCTTGCTGCATTAATTGCATTCCAAGTATACGTTTTTCGAAAGTTCATGAGTGCTTTTAGATCTATAGGTGATAATTGCTTGAGTGCTTGCATTATTAAATTCATGTCTTTTTCCCAGCACTCACAAACGATAGCAGCATCAGCTCCTAGTGCAGCCAAAGCGCATCTAACATCTAAACAAGTTGTAAGTGTTACGAGGTCTTTATCTAGATTAAGGATAGATTTACCATCTTTTGGTGATTTTGTTTTAGCTAAATGTCCGATAAGACTTCCAAGGCTCGAAGCATATCGCTCTTTTTCTCGCGGAAGCGTAATTTTGGGGCATTCACCTAATGAATATGTAGTCTTAGTAGTCTTACGCATTTCTTTCAGGATGCCAATTTTTGATCGTGTTGATTCCTTATTGAGCCACGAAGTGCAGGAATTTGTTGATAAATAACATCTGTCATAATCTGGACTCGGAATGTTCCGCTCTAAAATTACTACCGGTCCCTGCAAATAACACTTGACACGGGCAGCGCTAAAGTCTGGTATGGTACGTCTTGCCTCAGTCCATTCACGATGAGTTCTGAGGCTACGAAGTAAGGCTGGACGCGTGAAGATTGTTCCTGTTTGAAAAAGTATGACGGCTAATTTATGGACGAGAAAACTTGACAAGTAATTCTGTTCAGTTTCTTTTAAGAATGACTCATATACTAAGAAGAGCATCTTAAATTCCTCATCGCCAAAAATAACATCCTCACCGTGTCGAAAGCCCCTAAAGTAAACATTATCCTCAGTGACCCCGCACACGGGAACAACCATTCCTTCGTCGATAGCTACATCAAGGAAAAGACTAACGATGGATTCCCTACAAATATCGTCTTGCTTTGGTATGCATTTTTCAGTGAGTTCATCGAATGTAAAACCAAGAAAAAGTCTCTCCTTTAAAGGATGGGGTAAAGCCTTAATGATGCGAATGCCTTTCTCTTTTACCAGCGTTCTAGTTGGAATTTCTCTTTTATGATAGAGCCATAAAAAAGGATAGATTAGATTATTTACTATGGTTGCAGCGTCATTTACCTTTTCTGCGGGTGGTTTAAAGTTGTTCGGTTTAACTTTTGGTTTCACGTCACTCTGTATCATAATTGGATAACATTGTTTAGAAAGCATAAGCTTGCTTAAAAGCGGACATACTGTTGGCGAAAAAATTAGTTCTAGCGACTGTTGGTTTATTTCATAGTAAAATCGATGGCCTAAGATTTCTGAACACTGTTCTGCCCATAATTCGCCTATGTGTTTTGATATAATAAACTGTAGGAAACGGTAGCGAGACGATGGTGTAATAAACTCATTATTCAACGCATCTTTTTGTGCATTATCACATCCAAGTGATTTTAAGGTGCTTTCAAAGAGCGAATTACAGTCTAGCGCGGAAAGATCGCGCAATATTGTGATAGGTACGATTCTAATTGCCTTGAAGTGTTTGCCATCTTCTGACATGGTACAATATAATCTGATCTTGAAGTGACTCATCCAAGATGAACCATGAAAAAAGTCTCCAAATTTGGCATGCATTGCTTGCTTTGGTAAGAGAACAAGACTCCTAATAGATTGGCTGCGCTGTATGGGTGAGCTTACTTCATGTGTCTCCCAATAAGGATTAGCTAAAAGTTTGTTTCCTTTACCTTGCGTGATTTTAAGGTTCGTTGAGTACGGAAAATCGATATCGTATGGCCTTGGGAATATTGAAATCGCAGATATAATATTTTTGCATTGCTTTGCGCATTCTCCATCTTCTTGTATCGCATAAGGCCGTTTGAGTGGAAATTCGAGATCTCCAATAAGTGAAGAATCGAACCACTTGCTGTTAATCGACAAAGCATGGACCGAAATATCTTTGACTCCGATTTCTCTAAGTCTTTCGAGTGTACGATAAATTGTTGTTCCAGATATTATTGTATCGTCAATGATGCATACGCTCCCCATTCTGATTAACCAGTCAACATTCATATCCATAACACGTTCTGTTGTCACATACCCACTTGGATCGAATATTTCGAGCGACCGCAAACAGTCAAAAAAACAAGCAGCTTTCCTTGCCATTACCATGTAAACCTTAGCATTGCTACGCGATACTCGTTTGCACAATTCGACGACGTTGTCTTTTTCTTTCTGGGAAAAATACCTTAAGAACATATCAGCCTTAGTAATCATGCAGGTCCCCATAACTTAGACTTTATCAAGGTAGTGTGTTTTATCATGCATAGAGCATTCATGCTTATGGCAGTCTTGTTAATCTATACATCTTTAGCATTTTTATCTTGTATAGATCGAGTATCCTTGATCTATAAGCCGAAAATAAGAATTCAAATTCATTTCGCATACAATCAACGCGTGATAAAATCGCCAATAAGAAATGTTAACGTATTTTCAGAATTGTATTATCTAATATGAGTAGAGGCGCCAGTGTATAGCGCGCTAGCATCGTTAGATTTTTTCTGATGAGTATTCCAATAATAATTTGCGGCATATTGGTTTATGTTTGAACAGATTGCATCCTTCATTCTCGCCTTCTTTCTTGAGTGTTAACTCTATTCTGTTTAAAAATACTCAAAGCAAAAATTGGTCCACATAAACTATCACTAGTTTCGAGTATAAAATTTCAATATGGTTGAAAAAAGCAGTACCGTTGTGAAGTCAAACCTACCATAGATGGGTCACGCGTGACATCAAGGTGAGAAAACGCATTCTCGTAGGAGGTAAATCTCAAATCACACCCAAACTTTTGAAGAGTAGCGAAATTGGTTCTTATCTTATCGATTCACCAAACAATAGTTGGCTACGTTCTGGCCAGCTTTGTGATTGCGGGTTTAGCGAGCATTACGAAAAGATAGTCCACGATTGGTTGGTTTGTGGGATGACACCCTGAACTAACAAAGCGGTACCGATTGGGGATTCATTCCGAGCCAGGACTGAGCACGACCTCGCAGGAGTTTCCAGGGTGGCACTGTATGGCCGACTTCACCTTATGATAAATACCAGATAGAGAATAGCCAATTGTGCGCCCAATACTGGACGAATTGGAAATTCGTTTACAGAAAATACCCTCATGGAAATGTATGCCATTACATTCGAGCTATGACTTATTATTCGTGACAAACTGTCGTCAAACGCATAGTAGCAGATTGATACTAGGGCGGAAAAATTCACCGAGGCACACAATGGTCCGATTATCGATAAAAGCCATAGTACTTCTCCTGGCCTGTTCGGCTTGTGCGGCAACGGTACCAGTGGTAGACGATGTTCGCGTCTACTTCAATCATTCTGTCAATCCACCTGCCATTAAATCAGATTTAGAGGCCCGAATCATTGACGTGATTGATTCAGCTAACGACACGTTATTCATGGCAGTGTACGACCTCGATTTGCCCGGTATTGCAAACGCCATGGCTAGAGCAAAAGCGCGTGGGGTTGATGTTCGGTTTATAACTGACGAAGACAACGTGGGCGACGAAAACCGTGAAGCCCTGACAATTCTAGATAAAGCTGGAATCCCTTGGATTGACGACACCGCAAACGGCACCTCGGGAAGCAAGATCCAACACAACAAATTCATTATTGCCGATGGCCGCACGGTTCTAACAGGATCAACGAATTTCACTCAGTCCGGTATCCATGGCGATCTAGACAGTAACGGCACCGTGACAAATGAAGGCAATGACAATCACATAGTAATCATCGATTCGACCCAACTTGCTAAGGTATTCACCACCCAGTTTTTAATAATGTGGGGAGACGGACCGGGAGGGGCCTTGGATTCCAAGTTTGGACTGGGCAAGCCAGACCATTCTGTCGAGACTGTTTATACCGATAACAACAATATCCGTATAGACGTGCAGTTCACCCCGCAATCCTCTACAAAGTTCGCTGGCTCTACGCTGGAAACCATAATCAATTACATCAAGGCAGCGAATGCACGAATTTGTATCGCCCAGTTCGCTTTCAGCGCGCAGGATATCGCCGATGCAATGGAAATCCGCCATGACGCCGGAGTAGAGGTTAAAGGAATTGGTGATCCGAGCTTCTTCAATCGCTATTACAGTGAGTTCCTGGATATGCTGGGCAAGGCAAAACTAAATAATGGCGCATACGAAATTGATTCATTCACTGGTGCGCCAAATAACGTTTGGGAAAATCCCGCTGATGTTCGGGTAGCTTCTTTGCAAGAGGGCGATAAATGGCATCATAAATATTTCGTTATTGATGACCTGGTTATTACTGGTTCCCACAATGCTAGTGGAGTGGCAGCGTTTGGTAATGACGAAAACATCGTGGTGATTCACGATCCTGAGACGGCTGCCGAGTTCATTGGCCATTTTGGTCATGCCTACTCCGGAGCTGGAAATTAGCTCAAGCTACTTTACGGTACCGGAACAAATGTTCCTGACGCGATTTCGATAGATTCATGACCGGCGCTGTACGATCCAGAATTCGCAGCGCCGAATAAACCTATCCATGCCAAGGATCAGTCATCACAGTACCGGGCATGCCTAAATGTTTGTAGGAGACTGCACCAAGGGAAATATCCCAGGCTAGAACTATCTTTTCGTAATGCCAGCTAAGCCTGCAATCACAAAGCTTGCCAGAACATAGCCAACTGTGCCCAATATTAAGGACGAATTGTAAATTCGTTTATAGATGTTTAACTTACTTAAGTAGTAGGCCAGATTATCCTGGTCCTTCTGGGATGAAACTAATTGAACGCACCCAGTGCTACCTATGTTTACAGATCTGGTGCCCAGGAATGACCGCCACATAGTTTCATGAACGCAATAAGATCAGTCATAAGTTTGTGGGCAGCAATGTAAGTGGGATTATTTTGGAGATTTTCCGAACCTGAAGCACCGAGTGTTTGCCATAGCTTGTCCTGTAGTAAAAGGGGAACTAGAATTGCGGCTTGTGGCCGTTGCGTAAAGGTCAAGACTAGTTCCGCAAGATTTTTGGTATATGGCGGCTCCATAGTAGGAAGACCTCCTTGGGGTAGTATTCCAGTTGATGCGAATATCTTGTCGATCTTTTGGTATAAATCATGACGCCATTTATAGGGCATACTTCCACCAAATAGGTATGGGGAGAGAACATCGCGAATTCGCTCTGTGCCCATTTGATTAATGTGGCGACACAAATCGAACATTGCTAGACAAAAATGCGCAGCAGCTTCAATAAAAAGAATTGTGTGCGCTCGATTTCTTCCATCTAATTGATTTTCAATACGACGAAAATGGGCAATAAGGTTTTGAATATTCCTGTAGTCGTTAAAATACCAAAAATCAGCATTAAGAAATGGTAACAAGCTGTTGCCGGGCAACACATTTTTCATGTCTTTTAAATATTCTGAATGTCGAGCACTGTCAAAGTAGCCTGGATCGCTATAGTCTTTAGATAGACTCTTTTTCCATTCCTCAATTTGAGGACCATTGAGCCCAGAAATACCAAGTTTGCTCGCATGGTTGCGCAAATGTAAAGGAATCGTTTTATGTTGGGAAAGAATGAGACCCTCGCCGTTGCCGATATAATCAAGGACGCCACGAAGATAAAAAATTTCATGCGCAACATTAAAGTTGGTACCTGATTTGCAGCTAATCGCAATTAAATGAGGCTTAAAAGTCAGGTCATAACGAATCGCAAGAGTATCAATATCTGTAATATTTGAAAGTCCCTTTTCGTTTGTTGCAGATACAATAACGTTTAGACGACAATAATAACCGCATGCGCCCAATGTAGATGCAGCTAGCAATTTTAGTGGATAATCCAGATCTTTTGTACAACCCTTTCTCACTGAGTTTTTTTTTCCAGCATGTGAAGGAGATTCAATGCCTGATGCTGAACCTGTCGTCACGGCTTTTTCTGTAGCGCAGTCGACAATATCCGAAGAAGATTCATTGGCCTGCTCGCTTGAAGGGTCCGATTCATGACATTCGCATGTGCTCGATGAGATCGCTAATTTGTTCTGCTCTGGCTGGTCGTTTTTGCTTTGCAACTCTTATCTCCGCAAGATTATTGCCGATTGTCCCTGATGCAAAATTTATGACTGTGCATGGGTCTTTGCTAGCAATTACCTCGCCTTCTTGTATAAGTTCTTTAGCAATTGAGCAAGCTTGTAGGTTGTCATCAGTTGGAATCAAACTGAATATAAAACGATTTTTTTCTTTTTTTACTCTTCCAATTCCTTTTAAAAGTAACATTCCATACTGATCTCTTATTTCTGAGTGAGGTCCAAGCGAATAATTTCTGTTTCTATCTAGCAATGCATTTATAACAAGTCCGGGATTCCGAATTTTCGTTATAGTGGCTGCTTCGTTCCCATAGCGAATGCACGCAACGATTGAGCGAGCTTTATCGAGAATACTACGTTGATTGTTATCAACTAATAGCCGACCTGCATATGGGGAAAATCCATAAACTCGCTCGCCCGCGGTCGAAGACACCCGGTAGCTTGGAATCAAACCGCAGCTCACAGCCTGTAATATAGTTGGACTGGAATTAAATGTTGCTAGGTCAAGCCCAGGTTGTTCCTTAAATGGCGCAACAATATTGGCGAACCCATTGTCATGTCTTTCAAGAAATCTGCTAGTTTTTTCAAAATCCATCTCCCAGAGAAGTGGACAAAACAAATAGTCATTTATTTTGTCCAATAAACAAGAATTAGTTCCAACCTCAATAACGGCATTGCGTTCCTCGACCCCAAGGTTGTCGAGAGCAGGTATACTTGCGATTGGGACTGGGGCTTCGATTACCGCATCAAGCGTATCAACTAGCGATTTCTCGTTTTCCGTTCGATCTGTCTTAGATACCCAAAAAGCTCCAAGCCGCTCATAATTGCTTACATGATCTAGTCTCTGTACTTTTTCATGAATGACCTTCTTGCCTAGCACCGTTTTCTCTTGAAAGAGATCAACCTCTTGCAACACTCTCTTCGCTGCAGTGTACGCTGGTCCGGAAATCCTCAATTCTAAAGCTGCAATTTTCTTCAAACGTTGCTCATCTTCAATTACATCTAGCCCGCGCACAAACATCGCTAGCCGCGCTGCCTGACCAACGGTTCGTGAAATTTCATAGTCGACCATTCCCGGAGAATGCTCGTCAACGTTGGTTGCAAGACCAATCTCTAGTTCTATCAATCGAAGTCCATAGCGCTGTTCATTGAGCATATCATAGATTGCGTTGCCAATTTGGTGCCACTCAAAATTCCCTAGACTCATGTTGTAAAATTACACAGGTCACGAGGGACGCTTTGTGTTCTCGCCATGGGTAATTGCGAGCCTATGGGTTGTTAATACCCATCGTCGATTCCGCGAAAAGGCATAATGCTTCTAAGGCATTGCTCTTTTGCAACTAGCCTAGATTAGCCTAGCCACATACGGGCCACTTGGAAATGTTTCGACGGTGCCTATCAGCGGCAAGCCACAGCCCATTGATTGCTTGTCCTTAAGTAGCTGGAGTCGCTTGCCCAGTCGTTTAGCGTCCACTATTCGCTCCTTGACTTGCATCCGCAGCCATAGCGCAGCGTGTTTGGGCTCCGTGCTTCCTTGATAGGCCACCTCCATATCGAGTTCGAGCCGTCGTTTGATTTCCCCGGAGATGAGCCCATGGCGTTCAGGGTCAAGGGCCTTGAGTCCCTCGACCAGGGTAGCGTGTAATGTGATTCCGGCATCGCTTAGACCCCGGACATGGAAATGCAGTACCGGAAGGAAGACAAGTCGGGCCACGCCTCGTAGGTACATGTTTGCCGGTACTGCATGATCCAACCCCTACGGCACCGGAACAACCATTGCGGGCAAGGGCGTGGTTCACAACGCCGGATAGGATGCCCAATCACCCAGCGACAAGTAGCCTCTTAGCAGGCAAAATAGCCATACCTCAATAAAATCAATCACTTGAGACCCAGCGACGGGTTTTTGCACACCCAGCTACAGGAACGGAAAATCCCAAAAAAGCCAATAAATACAAGGTATTATCTGCGCTCGGCGACGGGAGCGACACGAATTTCCTATTAATTGCTTATAAATTTTTAGATTACTTATAGTATAAATAGGCATTCACTGTAAGTATGACCCAAATTTTTGAAGGAATTAATGCAAAACTGATGTAGCTGCCGTCGCTGCTGGCTGCAACCTGTTGAAATTTAATGCAAAATCAGACGTATGTGACAGAAAATTCAACTTGTAGCTGGGTGTTACGAACCTGTCGCTGGGTCTGTTCTATATTTGGCGCTACTATTGCTTGCTGTCGGCCAATCCTTTGTCATTCGGTAATTGTTCTACTCCCTGACTAACCTCCACTGTGATAAGCCCAACATCTACACCTCATAGCATGCGCCACATCAGAACCTACTAGCAGGAAGAAGCTATTTGGACAGATCTTTAGTGGACGGGCGCGTCATTATTGTCACTACCCTTACGCTGAACATATTTCAAGAATGGAAGATACGTTCGAATTGTCGCAAATTCTGCACTATTTTGCTTTAGGTTCGCCTTGGCTGTTAAATCGAAGTTGTACTGGTTCTACTTTAGCCATGGCGCTACGTTTGCGATACTCTTGCACGGTTATCTTGTTGAATGCAAAGGCAGTGTACGCGCTGATAGACTCAAATGAAATCGAGCGACCTTCGACAATTCGTGAATTTTTTCGACCCATTTCAGCTTCCTAACTAGCCCGTGGCAAACTGAAATCCGCAAGCTTTTTCTTCAAATCTTTTAACGTTAAATGCCCAAAGACTTTCTCAATAACGTAACTCACTTCCATGGCAATGCCTACCACGACAGCTTCGTGAAAACTCTCCGTAAAGTACTCTTCCTTGTCTGAAGTCAAAGTAAGTGTTCCAAGTTTTTCTCGTCTCTCGCCAGAGGGAGGCCAAAAAATATTGACTATTATGGACGACTTATAATGCTTATCGCCATTAGTCTTTGAAAGTTGCGCACCGGTCTTTGTAAAAAATAGCGCCTTTACTGGCGTATCAAGTTTGGAATATGCTTGACCAATATAATGTTCTCCTATAGGAAAATGCCGATTCTGCATACTAATACCGTCATGAGCCATTCGGAAAAACGGCTTTAGAATTCCGTTGTTTTCTACGTAGAGGCCAACATGCAAACGACTAGGAGAACGGGCAAAAAGCAATTTGGCACGCTCGCGGTCGTCCATAAAAAAAGCGAGTAACTTATCTAGGCTCTCCTTGAGATTCTCCCTCTCGTCGGAAGTAGACAGCGGCGCGTTTCTAACCTGCGCGAGCGCTGTAATACAGGAAACCCCCATCGCTGCTTGAGATGAACGAATAAACACTGGTCGTGGTGGACCGGCATAGTAAAATCTGAAATTCATTTTAATGTCTACATACAACGATAGTACTAAAACGCTAATAATAGCAATATAACAATAGGTCGTGGAAAAATACACAAAGCAAAATAGTATCACTGCTCCTGATATGTTAATCACCAACCAGTTCGTTCGGGTTTTCCGAGATGCTGCACTTGGAGTATCTCTATCTTTATCGTTTATTAATCCGTACGCATTCCACAAGGAATCTATTACAAACAGCACTACTAACCATTTACTAGCTCCACAAAGGGCTTTATCATTTGCAATAGCGTGACCTGCAAAAACAAGTGTTACGTATTCAAGAACATGAAAAGTGACATCAATCAAATGCCTTATTGGCGTGGCGACCAGAGTTCCTGGTAACAATTCTCGGTAGTTCCAAACTGCATATTCCGTCAATAGGTAAGTTCCGTTTCCTTGATAATATCTGGCGACAGTCAAGATTAGGGCGATACCCGTGATAACAACTATAACCCAATCAATAGCGGCCAATTTGCTGCCGGCAGAAAGAACTGAATAGCATCCTTCAGCAATTTGCTCTATTGCATATGCCGCGAGAACACTGATCAGAATATTCGCCCCTGCTTGCACCCCATTCTTCTCGCACCTATCCTCCACCTCACTTTGTTTTTTTCCACTCCTGCCCATGCTTAGACCACCTCCCTAAAGAAGATCAATAGAGCATCGGCTCACATTCGAAAGATGCTAATGGCAGGAAGACTAACTTTACTAGACTTCTTTCGGAGCTGTCGGTGGTAAGACATCGGGACCGAAATCGGATCTCGATTTCGGCGTAGTTGAATAAAATCCACACTAGAAATCGTTTCTACCAATTTTAAGCAGGCCAATACCTTTCCATTTCCTGACTGGAATTCCATGCTCACGAGTAGATGCCTGATTTAGCCGCAGCGACTCCAATTGGTCATTAAACGCCCGAGATGACATCGGTCTCTGAATATCTTCTTCCTTGCTTTGACACCATTCCTCATAACATTCGCGCAATTCCCGTACAGCGACAGAGGCATTCTCATCTAGGAAACATTTCGTCCTGATAAATCTGCGCACCTCGTCTTCGCTATCCCGATATTCTTGAGTATTGATTTTCACGGCATTAGGCGCATTCAGTCCATATTCCCGCCATTCCTTATAACCATCGACAGCCCAATTCAAAATTCCAGGAAATTCTTCTTCCAATTCCTCCTTTAATGCTTTATTTGTTTTCGAGCTATCGTCTGGAAATTCAGCATTCCATGATACAAGTTTGATTCTTTGCCATATCGCGTTGCTAGTTTCCTTAATTTTAGGTTTATTGTTAGTTGATAGCAGCAATTTATGGGTCGGATCGAAAGTAATGAAATTTTGAAACATTTTTCGGGCCGTGATTGGATCGCCTCCAGTTAATAGCTTAACAAGCGCGACGTTCAGGGCTTTATCTTTGTCGCTCTCGGCAGCAAAGCAGAGTCGGCTTCCTAGAAGTACCATCTTTTCAGTAGGATGAGCCTCACTTCGTTTTTCCATTAGTAAGTCCGTGGGAACCATTGATGCATAATTGTTAAATAGCTTTAAGAGTGTGTTCTGAAACACACCTTTACCATTTCTACCTTGCTTACCCCAACTGACGATGAACACATGTTCCCGAATAACTCCAGTAAGAGAATAACCAATGAATCGTTTTAGGAATGTACGTACTTCTGGATCGGGTTGTACCTCTTTTAAATATTTATCCCATTTTGGGCATTTTGCGTCAGGGTCATAATTAACTAAAGCCATTTTCGTGATTAAATCCTCACGGTTATGGGGCCGCAATTGTCCTGTGCGTAAATCAATTGTTCCGTTCAAGCAATTAAACAACCATGGATCTCCATCGAAATCACGCGGATGCACGGCTAATCCTGATTTTGCTAAATCGATCATTGCGTTAATTCTGGGACTGAACTCGGATTTGTGCGCCCACTTTTCTATTTTTTCCCGTAGTTTTTCACTGGCAGTTGGGGCCTCGTTGTAAATTGACTTAACAGATTGCGCTGCGAAAATAGTCACTCGATCAATCTCATCCAGGACCCAATTACCATTATTCCAAATATGCCATCCCAGCCCCTTGCAATGCCGTAAAGTGTCTTTGTGATCCTCTGCCATTCGGGCGGCATTTCCAAGGTCTGTCAAATTGAATCGCGGCTTGCCGGTTGGTTTTACTTCCATTGATTCGACAGGGAATGGCAGTGCGTTAGCTACAGTGGCCGGTACCGCATGAGATATAACGGCACGGTTAGTATTGGCCGCAGGCATTGGTTGACTACCTGGCCCATGAGGTTTGCGATTTGCGTTTGCGGCACCGATAGCAGGTTGGGGTTCACTATCAGAATTAGCGACCTCGCCCGCAGCATCCATCCCGCTTTCCGGCAATGCTTCTCCCACCCAGTCGCATTCTGGAATTTCCACGGCCTTCAATCTCACAGGCACAAACATTTCATCCACGGGCGGCGGAATTTCCCGCAACCACTCGGGTTCAGACAGGCCGCAAGGAAATTGATCGGAAATGAATTCAGTATCGAATGATCCCCCAAAACCGCCCGGCGTTACACGAGACCCAGCAGCCACAAATTCGCGCACCATGGAAGTGAATTCACTGGCCCCAATTCCAGCGATCCATTCCGCAGGGTCCTTGTACAATTCAGGAGTGCCCAATTCGCGAACCAAGCAACCTAATTCCCGAAGCCGTACCCCTAATGCACAGAAAGCGTCCTCGGATTGGGCCTGACTATCATTTTGTGGGCACAGAATAAATTCGAGCTCAGACGGTACCGCACCTGATTCAATAACCAGATCGGCAATATGACGGAGCTGATCGCACCCCGGCACACCCACCACTTCCGGTACTGCAATTTGCAGTGCCAGAGTATCCGCCATTCCCTCGGTAATGAATATAGGCTTACCGGAACCAATTAAATCGGGCCGCCCAAATGCGGTATGTCGCGGTCTGGGAGAGCCACGTAACGACCTTTTGGCGCTAGGAGTTTTTCCGTCTTTATCAGTAGGCAGCGGACATATTGACCGAATTTGAAAGTCCATTACCGCGCCGGTCTTATTACGCAACGGCACCGCAAGACGAAAACCCTTCCGTGCCATTAAATCAAGCCAATAGTCCTCCGTATTACCAGCATTAAATTTAACAAACGGTATTGCATCACCCAAGCCGCGACTGCGTAAATATTCCTCGGTACTAGAATCGCGGTCAGCAAGCTTATTCCACAATACCGCACCATCCATAATCGGTTTAGGAGTTTGTAATTTACGCGACGGCTCAGGAATATTAGACATAAATTCAGGAGAACGAAGTTGCATAATTACTTCCTTTTCAGAAAGCCCGCGAGTTGCAATTAATAGGTCAATAACGGTCCCCCCAGCTTTGCATCGATGACAGGACCACAACGCACCATTAGGGGACTCGGATACCGCCACCCCGCGCTTATCGTCCGAGCATTTTTTAGGGCATTGAATTCTGGTTCCGAAAACAGCCAACCCTTCACGTTCTGCAAGAGCAATGAACCTAGCGCGATTGAATTGGCGCTTAATATCGTTTAGTGAATCAACGAAAACATAACGGGATTTAGCGGTATTGTTATTCATCGCGACACCCCTTTTTCTAACTGGGTAACCGCTTCTTGTGCAGATCGGGCCAGAATGTAAAGCCCACCGAACCGCTCGATTACGGCACGCCATTGTTTTTGATTTTGACTAAGCCGCCCGTTAATAGTTTTGCATTCAATAGCCAGAAATCGGCCGCCAGCAATAATTCCAATAATATCAGCGGCGCCGGGGACCAATCCGAATTTTACCGGTCGGCCTTTTGAGCCATCTTTGCGCCGCTGACGAGCTACCCCGGAATTGTTGCGCCATATACGAACATCAGGGCGGTTTCCGACGGCGAGCATTATTTCCCGTTGAATAGCGGTTTCTTTCATTAGGCTACCTCCCCAGAAACTCGCTGAAGCATTCGCAATCGCACCAGGTCGATAGTTGGTTTCACGGCAGGGGAGGTGGTATTAAGAATTTCGTAATCTATTCGCGGGTATGTCCCGAACATTGCTTTATATTGATTTGCCGCCCAGCCACGTGGAAAGCGTTTATTAGTTTCAATGCTTAATAGTCGATTATATTCAGCGGCCTTGACCTCGATAGGAACATTGCGCAATCGCTTTATTTCCTCAATAGCAATTATTGCCCCATCAATTTCTTGAATAGTTCGGGTATTTTCAACGCGGACATTGTTTTTGCTTACCCAACCACATTCTGGACAGGAAACCTCCGAGCGTGGAAACATTCGAAAGCATTTGCGGCATT
>JBNKEI010000081.1:0-21467 GCA_050288705.1 Myxococcales bacterium | reverse complement strand
AAAGCGGTGGAGCCGTAAGTACTGGAAACGCTATTACAACTGGCACCTACACATTTGGAACTGGTGTTGCTGTTCCGATTTCTCATAAGGCCGCATCAGGATTGGCAATTTATGTTAAAAAAGACTAACAATGGCTCTGTCGCATTAACTGATCCAGATGCTTGGCAAACCCCGTCCTTCAGGGCGGTGAGGATGTCCATTAAGGTATGCGTTGTTGCATGACTCAATACTGTAAATGGAGTTCCCTCTTTTGAGCAAATTATTTAGCAGTTGAAAATTCATTAAAAAGAAAGTTCGTTGAACATTGGGCTTCAAGAAGTTCCATGCCGCTCAAACCACTACCGCAGGAGTGGAATCATTTCGTTATGGTCAAGAAAGGACAGTTGCGGTCCTGAATAGAGCAAAAATCGAAATGCAATAGAGCAATTCCACTTACTCGCAGCATGATTCATTAGCATACAAATGGCCTCTCTGCGGATAATCTGCACTTCCTATCAGTTAATGCGACAGAATCTTGATGTAGTTTGTGTCATACCAAGGCAGCGCCTAAGGATTATCCTCAGGCTTATTCTCCACCACAAAAGGAACCAGCGGATCTGGTTGACATCCTCGTCCTCTGGGAATCAATTCATAAGTTCCTGGAAAAATATCGGAAGGAATGGAACCAATATAAGCTTTTTGTGTCTCGTCCCAACGAGCATTTGCTAAAAATTCGCTACCAATTTGCACATCCAGCAGTTTCTCTAGACCGGTTCCTTGAATTCGCAAGGTAGTTCCTGGAGGACCTTTAGATGGGATGATTCCTAAAATCTCTGGACTTGGCTGGGTATCATCGCAGAAGAACAGGGCTCGGGACGCGAAACTTGTGCCTCCTCTTCCGTCGCGTAATACTTGGTAGATCATTCCGTAACGGCTTGACGGAACAGACTGGGGACTAACCAAAAATCGGTTCACTTTTTCGTTGGTGGTTCGTATTGCTTCCAGACTACCTATCGAAGAAAACCAGCTAAAAATGGGTCTTTCTTCTTTTTCTAGCAATTGACCGTCAGGGTTCATTTCTGAATAGTGCTCTATCGAATCACTGCTCACAATGCCAGCTAGTTCATAAGTCTTTTCTGGTTGTAACTTAATTGGCCTTAATCCTGCCGGCCAAAAACCGCTATTGCATAGCATTCCCTCGATTTGAGGATTCTTATTGAGGTTTTGATTCTCGGAAATACGAATTCGCTTTATAGCCAACAATGAATCTACTTGCTTATTTCTTGCCTTGTCCAAAATAGATTTAATTTCTTCGGCCGAAGGAGGGTATGGAGGGGGAGTTGTATCCACTGCCAATAATAGGATAATTGCCAAAACTCCCTTTTGTCGTAGTTGGTCTTGGGGGTCAAGTTTTGAAAAAGTGTGTTCTGGACTGGAATAGATTATTTTAGGAAATTTTTGGTCAGAGGAATTCGAAGAGCTAATTCCCAATACTCGCATTCCTTGCGGAAGGTTTTCGCTCTCAAAGACTTCCTGCATGTCCTCTAAGGTGGAGTATTTTGCGCATTCGGGTTGTTCCAACGAGGTGGGATCAGGATCGCATGCGAACCAAAAAAGCGTATGCGCATTCTGAGGATTGCTTGGATCTACTACCAGGGCCTCTAGCTGAGTTGCATGCCCAGGCGCCAAATCTGGTGGTTGGGCGCGGATGCCTAAAACTCGTAGCTTTTCAACAAAATATACAGGCGCCCAATCTTCGTTGCAGCCGATTAGGCTGCTTACCCAAATCATTATTAAAGCAATTAATAGAGAAAAATAAATTCGTATTTTATACATGCCGTCCCTCAAAACTCACCTTTAATGCCCAGGGTTGGAAATATTGGCAGCCCCGGAATATACTGAGATTTTGAATAGTCGTAATTATAAATCATATACTCTCCATTGGTGTTGTTGGTAACATTTTGTATGTCTAAAAATGCATTAATGTTCCACTGATTGAAAACAAATCTCTTATCAATGCGCAAGTCGAGAGAATAAAAGGCAGGGCCGCGTACACTGTTGCTTTTGCCAGGTATGGGCATATAAATGTCTCCATCAGAATCGTAAGCAGAAAAATTGAATGGAGTGCTAAGATTGCCGGAAGAATACTGAAATCGCGCTCCTGTAATCCAGCCGCCAGGCCATTTGTAACTAGCTAACATTACCAGATGATGCGGTTGATCGAACATGTGACGGCGATAGGAACGATTTGACCAATACTTTCCACGCTCTTCGGTGCGTGAAAAGCTGTAGGCAATCCATCCAAAAAAGCGGTGGGTTAACTTATGGCGCAAAAGAAGCTCTACCCCGTATGAACGACCCTCTCCGGAATTGTTCCAGCGTTCCAGAACTGGCTTTCCATCTCGCTCAATGGTGCGGCTGCTGCGAAATGCAGTATTGTCCAGCCATTTGTAATAGAGTTGTAAATCAATATGAATGGATTCAGATAATCGTCGCTCAATTCCTGCCATTGCTTGATTGCTTTTCTCGGGCCCTAAATTAGGGTTACCAAATTCTTCGGTCCATTGCCCAAAACGAAAATCTGGCGGCTGTTGATAAATACCCCAAGCGGTTTTGAAAAGTGTTGCCTCATCAAATTGATAAAACAGCGAAATTCTCGGATCAACGGTGGAATATCGTAGCGTATGCTCATAATCAAATCGCAACCCAGGAATAATTCGCAGTTTTTTCCACGGCTTGAAAGTTGCTTCGATCCAACCCCCTGGCTCAAAAAGTAGACCACTCATTTTGTTGTGCAGCAACTGGTGGGAGAGTATGGGGTCGGGAACCTCTCCCGGAAGCGGGAGCGGAGGGCTGGTTACATCGGTTTTAAACCATCCGATATAGGAATCTAAGCCAAATTCAAAAGATAGATTATCTCGAAATTCCCATTGTAAGCAGTTACGCAATTGCACAGTATTAAGGCGCAACTCAGCTCGTATATCAGAACCAAAAAAACTCGAACCGCTATCGGTTCCCAGTGCTGCAGTGAAACTATTTTTAAGCGATGGCGCAAAAGAGTGCGTCCAGGTGCCTAATAGGCGGTGAAACCCGGTGGAAGCTCCCAGTTGGTCGCGTCCTTCGGGACCAAGTAACGCGGGATTGCTAAGTAAAAGTTTCATGGCATCGTAGGCGCCAAAAGCCATTACTCGCACTTGGTCGGATTTCTTTTGGGGAGAGTACTCCAGCTTTACTTGGTAATCCCAATAGCGGGGGGCGGTTAAAAATTGAATGTTGTCAGGGATTACCTGACGTAGAACCAGATCGACGTAGGAAACACGCCCCGACGCGGCAAGGCTCCAGTTTTCGTTCCAGGGGCCTTCTGCCAAACCGCTAGAATCCATTAGACTTAGGTTAAGGTAGCCGTGATTGGTTTTCTTGGATGGCGATCGCGAATTGGCTTCCACAATCCCGGCAATGGATCTTCCCGAATGGGCTCCAAAGTTGCCAGGTTGGAAGGAAAGATCTTTTAAGAGATCGGAATTGAAAACCGAGCTAAGCCCGCCAAAATGAAAAATCATCGGAATCCAAACGCCATCTACATAAACGCGAGTGTCTTGCGGTCGCCCGCCGCGAACAATAAGTAATCCAAAGCTGTAGGGCGTTCGGTGAGCGCCAGGAAGGTTTTGTACCACACGAAAAGCATCCCCGCCGGTGCCTGGCGCAAGGCGAATCTCTTCTTGCTGAAGCTCAACTCGCGCTACTTCTTTATGCTCGCGTTTCCCACGAACTATCGTTTCGTAAGGTGAGTAAAGTTGCTTGCGTAGATAGTAGGTGACCTCGGTGGCTTGGCTGGGAAGTATTTCTTCTTCAGTAGCGAAGCGATGAAAGCCTAAAGCTACGGCTATAATCTTGTGTTTTCCAACCGGAATATCTGTAAGCTCGAATTCCCCTCGAGAATTAGTAGTAGCGCTATAGGTATCGTTATCTAACGAAACAGTGGCGCCAATTATAGGCTCTCGGTTGCCTCGCTGAAGCAATCTACCGCGAAAATTTACTACTCCTATGGCAGAGGAGGGAACGGTAGGCTCTTCGCGAAGCTTAAATTGGTAGCGGTACTCAATGCGAACGGGAGCGGGCTTGCCATCGATTTCTGCCGGGAGGAAGACAAACTTGCGAAGAGCCTCGGTTGCAGCTTGGTCGAACCCATGGCCTGCAGGTTCAATTACCTCTACGCGGGTGACTAGCCCCTTCTGGTCAATATCTACCAGCAATCCTACGGTTCCCGACAGGTGTTTTCTTTTCGCGTCGGGAGGGTAGGTTGCATCAACTGAGTGGAGGATTTCTGGGGCGCGGGTCAGGGTTCCAGTCATTCCTGCCGAGTCGGTTTTGGACTCGGCTGGTTCCTTGGGCTGAGCTTGGGGAGCGGCACTGAGAAAGAAGTACAAAACAGTAAGAGTCAGAGTCAAGAGAACAACACCTCTTAAGGCAGATAGTTGCCAATAAAATGCCAGCGTTACCAAATCTTTGCAGCTTTATTCGATAGGCGCTTTTCTTACGATGCGTCAAGTGAGTCGGCGAGCGAAATATTGTTCTCGATAGTGGAGGTGTTAGCTTTAGTCTGTTTGGCTACCATTCTAAAACTCAGTGGCATTTTGCTCCACCAATGCACAGATATAGCCGGTGATACCAATGGGCACCGCATCAGTTTCAACTCAGCCATGGCATGCTCTCGAGGCTGCCGATGTACTGAAGCAATTGGGTAGCTCCGAAAACGGATTAGATGCATCCGAGGCACATGGTCGCCTGGAAAAAACTGGACCTAATCTCATCGAACCTCAAGCAGGGCCGAGCATTACGCAACTAATTGCCAGGCAGATGAAAAATCCAATTGTTTATCTGCTAATGGGCGCAGCCGTTGTTGCGATGACGATAGGCAAGATGCTGGATGGTTTGGTGGTATTTGGTGCAGTAGTAATCAATGCCATAATCGGTTTTATACAGGAGTTTCGGGCGGGACGGGCTATTGACGCCCTATCAAAAATGGTTCCTCAAACGGTTTCGGTGGTGCGGTCAGGAAAGACGCAGACCATACCATCCTCAAATATTGTGCCTGGCGACGTGGTCCGCTTGGCATCAGGTGACCGTGTTCCCGCCGACGCGCGGATTATTTCTGCGCGTAATCTTGCTATTGATGAAGCAGCGCTTACTGGCGAATCGGTTCCTGTTCAAAAAAACACTAATGTGGTAGCCGACCAATCTGTTGTCGGTGACCGCCAGGGCATGGCTTTCGGTGGTACCGTGGTGACTTCGGGCTCAGCAGTAGCCATTATTGTTTCCACTGGTGCAGCTACTGAGCTCGGTAAGATTTCGAATTTACTCCGAGAAGTGACCGAGTTGCAAACCCCGCTTACGCGTAGCTTGGCCTCGGTAGGGCGAATTTTGACTATGGCTGTTCTGGCTATTTCACTACTGCTGTTTGTAGTGAGCATGGTAAGAAACTACCCATTGGCTGAGTCTTTTTTGGTTGCTATTACCTTGGCAGTCGCCACCATTCCCGAGGGCTTACCTGCAATTATTACCATTGCTCTCTCTATAGGTGTGCAGCGAATGGCCGCCCGCAACGCTATCATTCGCAAGCTTCCATCAGTGGAGACGCTAGGGAGCACTACAGTAGTGTGTTCTGACAAGACCGGTACGTTGACCAGAAACGAAATGACCGTTCAGGAATTGCGTACACCAATTAGCTCCTACAAGCTATCGGGAGTAGGTTACGAGCCCAGGGGGCAGCTATCGTCAACAAATGGAATTTTAGCGAATTTGCCCGAAGACGTTCGTGAGCTTTTGGAGGGTGGCGTACTATGTAATGACGCCTCAGTCCATCAGGAAATGCGGAAAAAAGAAGAAGCTGGCGAAAACGAATCGCGCTGGCGCATGAGCGGTGATCCTACCGAGGGTTCCTTGATTATTGCGGCAATGAAGGTTGGCATAAATGTTGACTCGGTGCGCAGTTATTGGTCTCGCATTGATGTAATTCCTTTCGAATCGGAACATAAATACATGGTGACTTTAAATAAGTCGCCCAGCGGTGAGCATTTGTTAATAATGAAAGGTGCGCCCGAAGTTGTTCTCAGCAAGCTTTCTGACCAAAATTGTGCCCGGGAAATGCTGGCGGAAGCGGAGAAGCTTGCATCGCATGGCATTCGAGTGCTGGCTTTGGCACGTCAGCGTGAGTACTCCGGCGGTTCGCTTCATCTCGATAAAATTCAGAAACTCGAATTTTTGGGAATGCAGGGCATGATTGACCCGCCTCGGTTGGAAGCAATCGCTGCTGTAAAAGCGTGTCATCGCGCGGGCGTGATCGTAAAAATGATTACTGGTGACCACCTGGGCACGGCAACGGCGATTGGAGATCAACTAGAGCTAAGAAGCAAATATGCACCTGGCGGCATTACTGGAATTGAGCTGGAAAAGCTGAGCGGTGCTGAGCTACGCCAAGTTGTTGAAAGAAATAATATTTTTGCGCGTGTTGCACCTGAGCATAAGCTGAAGTTAGTAGAAGGTCTTCAGGCTGAGGGACAAATTGTGGCCATGACTGGCGATGGCGTCAACGATGCCCCAGCACTCAAACAGGCGAATATTGGCGTGGCCATGGGGATTACCGGTACCGCTGCATCGAAGGAAGCCGCGGATATTGTGCTCGCTGATGACAATTTCGCTTCTATTGCAGCAGCCATCGAAGAAGGACGTCGTGTTTACGATAATCTAATCAAGTCGCTAGCTTTTGTTCTGCCGACCAACCTCGGATTAGGATTAATACTGATGGTCGCGGTTAGTTTGTTTCCAATGATGGAGGTGGCCGGGCAGCTTGTGCCCTTGATGCCTATGCTCCCAACCCAAATTCTTTGGGTAAATTTGGTGGCGTCGGTCACTCTTTCGTTTCCATTGGCTTTTGAAGAACGCGAGCCCTATGCCATGAACCGACCGCCTAGATCACCGTCAGAACCCATTCTTAGTCGTTTCGTGATTGTTCGCACTATTACCGTAGGAGCCCTAATGTGTATTGGCGCGGTAATAATGTTTTTATGGGAGTATTTAGCGCGGAGTCCACAACAGGGGCATGAAATTGCGCTTAGCCAAGCGCAGACCATGGCAGTGACCACAGTGGTGTTATTCCAGGTTTTCTATTTGCTAGATTGCCGAAGCTTGGTTTCTCCTCTCCACCGTATTGGTTTGTTCTCAAACAAAATGGTGTTTGTGGGAATAGCTTCTTTGTTAGTACTCCAGGCCGGGTTTACCTATTTGCCATTTATGCAGACTGTTTTTCAAACCTCTCCGTTGAAGCTTGAATCTATAGGTAGATCTGCCATGCTGGCCGCAATCATTATTCCGGTTATTGGGTTAGAAAAGGCGGTGCGTAACCGTCTGCAAAGAATGCGTACCGTAGAAGCGACCTGACGGTCGGCTAGGATCACCTTCTTCTATAGAATCTCTGCTACCGTTTGGTGAGGTTCAAATAATCCAGCCATCGTGTTTTCCAGTTTTTGTGATTTTTTGCTGATTGGTCTTCTATAAGCTCATGTCGGGTGATTTCTTTGCATAGATTTACTACCGCCGCTTCTTGTTGTTCTTGAATATGTTTACTTAATTCAATGAATGTTTTCGAGTCGGTACATTCATTGGTTAGTTTTTCAAGGCGTTCGCAAAATTCATTGTTTATGCTTTCAAATTGAGCGTTATATGGTGCGGTTCTTTGAAGAAAATTCTTCCAGGGCTCGAACTTAGCAATAAAATCAATCATCTCGTTGCCGCCCTCTTTCTTATCAATTTTTTTATGCGCTGCACGGATATGACTTGAATGAACCGCGGTTATGTCTAGATGAGCCATTTCATTGGTATTAATGGGTAGGGAAACCCCTTTTTTCTGAAGTTCGGTTTGAAAGGCAAGAAGAATCTCGACGCTCTCGTCTTCAGTCCCGGGATGTTTGTCGGCGTGTTTGTAGGCGATTTTCTCGACCTCTCGAAGGCGAAAATGCTGTTTCGCAAATTCAAGCATTTCGGGGCCCACTCTTGGGCCGCTTTTCTGTTCGATTTGATGAGTTTGAACAGCTATCTCAATGTTTTGGAATGCCCATGCCGCGCGATCACTACAGTCAGAGAGAGCTTCTACGGAGATTTCGAAACATGTATTTCGCAGTTTTGAATCGTGTTTAATGGCGTGCAAAACGTTATCCACCCGGTCGCTCATGCGAGATTCTCCCCCTATTGCAACATCGGCGGTATCGGCCAGGCGAAAGAGAACCGTTCCGAATGAGTCTGCTCCCACTTCGTGTTCAAACTTTTCCCAGTTTCTAAAGAGTGACGGATCGGAGCGTGAGAGCAAAGCCCACATATTAATGCCGCTATTTAATGATACATCCATGCTATTCTCGCCATTGCTAGATGACCGACTAATAGGAGTGTTAATCATTAATTCATCGGAAATACTATTTGAGTAAGGCGATGTGTAGCCAGGTATTTGTGGAATAGTATTTGAAGATAGGTCGGGAGACTCGATGTAAACATATTCACCGTCAATTTGCATTTGAAGCGGACTTCCGTTGTATGAACCTACATCAATAGATGTGTCATCAATAGTATGAAAAGAAAAGCTTGGACCATTGGTTAAATATTTCTCTGTTAAATATTCACGAATTTTTGGCGAAACAGTTAATGCGATTGTTGTGTTGGTCTTTGAAAATTGTTCGAAGACTGAGTCGGAGATAAACAGTATTTGATTGTTTTCCAAGTTAAGATTTTTAAGATTAGGTGGCAAATTGTATGGTATACAGCTTATGTTATTGTTATGAAGGTCTAAGTCTTTCAAGCCAGTAAGCCTGCTAAAGCCGCTAGGTAATTGTTCGAGCGAATTATGGGAGGCTTTTAGTGAATGTAAATTTAGAAAACCATTGAAGTCAGGCCCCATCCAGAAATTAGGGAAAGTCGGCAATTCGTCTAGGTCATTGTTTGAAAGATCTAGCTTTTCTAAAGAAGTGACTTGTTGAAAAAAATTTTCGTCTATGGACCAGATCCGATTATGCGATAGATTTAAATCAGTAAGATTGGTCATGTTGTGATAAAATTTTGGGAATTCACTTAGACTATTTGAACTAATATTCAAGCTTTGCAAATGAAATGCTCGATGAAGTCCTTCAGGAAGCATTGTCAATCGATTGTTCTCGATATTAATTCGAGTCAACGAGGGTGAATAATTGGTTTCTGGTAAAGAGGCAAGCTGGTTGTGGGACAAGTCGAGCTCGGTTATATTGAGTTTTACGATATTGTCAGGTATTTCTGTTAATCGATTGTGAGTGGCGGATAAACATTTAAGATTGTCGAGTACTTCGATCCATTTAGGGAGGCTTTCCAGACCACAGTTGTTTATTTTTAATTCCCGTAATGAATGAAATTTTGCGTAAGAGTCGGGTAGGTTTGCAAGACCAGGATTGTTTGAAATATCGAGTTTTTCTAAACCTGGTAGAAACAGCGAAAGATGGTGGGGTAGCTGGCTTATTCCGAGGCTGGAAAGGTCGAGTTCGTTATTACTGTAATTGTTGATGAGCTTTATGGCGAGTTGTCGAGATTCGCGCTCATGCGGAGGCCCCTCGTTTATCCAATTCTCCATATTTTGCAAAAGCTGGAATCCTAGGTAGCCTTGGGCGTCGAAAAATACATCGTCATCTTGGTTCAATGCCGCAAATTCCGCATCGATTCCTAAGTGTAAATTTAGTTGGGTACCTCGAATGTTCAATGCCTTTAGGTGCGGAAGATCGTCAAAGAAAGTGCTGGGTAAAACCTGCAAGGGATTATCCGAAAGATTGATATATTCTAGTCTCTTAAGCCCCGTCTCATAATTGCCTTGGTTCCAATAATCCAAAGTACGGTAAATTCCACTTTTAACTCCTTTCCAGGCTGCCTGAAGATACCATCTGGCACCTTGAGCCGGCGCTTGGAATTGGGTAAAGTTTTCGGGTAGCTTCGTTAGTCGATTGTCCGATAAATCGACTCGAGTAAGTTTTTTAAGATTGATAAAGCTCTCGGGTAGTTCCGACAGTTTATTATGATGCGCCGAAAGTATTTCGAGACTCCCAAAATTTCCGAGCCACTCAGGCAAATTTTTGAAATCGCAATTGTTTATGGTTAAAGAGGTTAGTTCGAGAAAGTCGCCATAAGAATCGGGAAGGTTTATTCCCGGATTGTTTGAAACATCAAGCTTTCTGAGCTGGGGAAAGAGGATTGGTAGATTGCTGGGTAATTCGGTGAGTCCAAAATCGCGAAAACTGAGCTGCAGATCCGAATTATTTGCTGCTCTGTATTTGGCAATCATTTCAATAACTTGCTCACGGGAGCTGCGCTCGTTGTCTGGTGAGCTGTTTATCCATTTTTGTAATTCGAGTATTTCCATTGGATCAACGTTATTGCAAAATAAGGACATCAATGTAAAAAAAATTGAATCCGGGGTGGTAATAGAAAGAACGTGCGATAAGCTAGTTGATGAGTTGGTATGATTTGTGTGTTGCCCAATCGTCCCCCTTGATGCCCGGTTGGAGAATGAGCGGGGAAGAATTTCATACATCGATGCATTATGATTATACGCAGGTCCCGAGGATGTACTGGTTGAAGGGATTGGATGTAGAGTGCTGGAAGGAGCTTGGGTGTCAGGAATGTTTTGAAGTGATGGCTGGTTCGTTTGTTGGTTTTGACGTAGGAGCTGACTTCTACGACGGCCCGAATATGCCAGCCGATTATTGTTTATCATGTTTTCTCCAAAGCTTAGCATTCCAAAAGACTTTATTGTTGTCCGAGTCGCGCATTAATCGGAGAATTTTAGTGTAATTTAATATCATTAAATTGACTTATATAAGAAGAAATGCTTTTTCGACGTGGTTTCGTTGTAGCTATTCAGATAACCCGAACAAAGAATCCCCTCTCTCTCTGAACCCTTTTAAGAGAGAGTCAGGACGAGAGATTATGAGGTAAGACTGGTTTGACGAAAGTAAACGGCAGCTTTGTTAACAGGCGTACGACTATCTGTCAATACACCGCGCACCGCACTGACTTGTGCGGCGCACTCATACAAACACCATCAAATACTACTTCTCACTAAAATAACGCTGAAGCAGCCCAGAAAATACTTGTCCATGGCGAGCTTCATCTTTGCACATCTCGTGGACCGTGTCGTGGACGGCATCGAGATTTAGTTGCTTTGCTCGAGTGGCAATTGCCTTTTTGCTGGCACAAGCCATCCGTTCTGCTTCTGCGCGTTTTTTCAAATTAGTCAACGTATCTGAGTCTACCACTTCTCCTAAAAGCTCGGCGAATTTTGACGCGTGTTCTGCTTCTTCCCATGCTATCCGTTTGTACGCCTCAGCAATCTCGGGAAACCCTTCGCGGTCAGCCTGACGGCTCATTGCCAAGTACATTCCTACCTCGGTGCATTCCCCGGTGAAATGTGCTTTTAGTCCTTCAAGTATCTCGCCATCAACATCGCGGGCAACGCCGATTCGGTGCTCATCGGCCCATGCCTGATCGGCTGGTAGCTGTTCGACAAATTTTGCTTTCGGAGCTCCGCACTGCGGGCATTTTTCAGGGGCAGAAAGTCCTTCGTGAGCATAACCGCATACGCTACAAGTATATTTTTTCATAATAGTCTCCTATACAAAGGTTATTGCCGAACGGCTACCTTATAGGTATCATTAAGAACAGTAAAGGATTTTTAGATCCAAAAAGATTGTCTTTGAGCCTTGGGTTGCTCCTGGTATACCGAGCTTCGATCAGAAATAACGTTCTTGCTAGTTAGGGAAACCGAGAAATGCACATTTTTAACCAAATTTTGATATTGTTTTTATTTATATTGGTGGGGTTTGTTGCGCGCCGGTTGTCAATCTTAGAGGCTGCATCGGTAAAAGGGATTACCTCTTTAGTTGTAAAAGTAACCCTGCCAGCAATGGTAATTGATTCCATGGTGCATAAAGCATTTTCTTTTGATGTATTGGTGAAGAGCGGGATTGTTTTGGGAATATCGTTGCTGATCTACTTTTTTCTAATAATTCTTTCATTTCCTTTTGCGCGCGTGCTGTTTCCGCCCGAAGAGGATGCCGGAATATATCGGTTTGCATTTATATTTTCCAATGTCGGATTTATGGGTTATCCAGTGATTCAGGCATTGTATGGTGAACGAGCGCTATTCTATACCGCTATCTTCAACTTGCCATTCAACTTTTTGGCGTTCACTCTGGGGATTATACTGCTTTTAAAAGGAAGAAAGGGAGAAAGCGTGCGCATGGAAGTGCGTCACTTTGTGAATCCAGTAGTTGTGTCGGTGGTAATTGGCTTTCTGTTTTTTATATTGGAAATTCCGTTGCCTGAAGCAGTAACCGGAAGCATTGCAACTTTGGGAGCGGTTACCCCTCCGCTTTCTATGGTAATAATAGGAGCGCTGCTGGCTAACAGCAGCACCAAGAATGTCTTCGCTAACTGGCGATTGTATGCTCTTTCCTTGGCTAGACTGGTGATTGTACCTTTGCTAGCTTTTTTGGTTCTCCGAATGTTTGTTAAAGACGAGTTGCTGATCTTAGTTCCCGCAATTATATCGGGAATGCCGGTTGCCGCCAATACTGCGCTATTGGCAGAAGAATACGGAGCAAACGCGAATCTGGCCTCGGAAGCAATTTTTTTAACGACGTTATTATCGGTGGCATCTATTCCAACGCTAGCAATAGTCTTTTCCACCTGGTAGCGTGATATTAGAATCCCGCTACCTGGTTTTAACAAAGTGACTCTAGCTTGCTTGCGGAGCAGAGGAAGTAGCTGGTCGAACATCTTTGGTCGCAGTGCCTCGGCTTCCCAAGCCAGTTTCCACCAGCAAATAGGCTGATTCAGCGTGTTGGGTGGTATCGAGCCCGAGCGATTCCGATTCCTCGTCTACTCTCAAGCCAACCAAGCTATTCACTATCCAAGCAATTGCCAAGGTTAGCAATCCAGTAAAAGCGAGCACTGCCACAGAGGCAACTAATTGGTTGATTAGCAGTGTCCACCCTCCGCCGTGAAAGAGCCCATCAACTGCTCCTGGGTTGATTTCTTTGCTGGCAAATAATCCGAGAAGAATTGAGCCTGTCAAACCACCAACTAGATGGACCCCTACAACATCGAGAGAATCATCGTATCCCCACCGGAATTTCAAATCTACTGCAATGGCGCAAACAATTCCTGCTACCGCTCCGACAATCATTGCTTCGCATCCACCTACGAATCCCGCACAAGGAGTAATGGCTACCAAGCCAGCGATAGCTCCAGATGCTCCACCTAAAGTGGTGGCGTGTCCTTTACGAATTCGTTCGGCCAATAGCCAACCCAGCATGGCAGTAGCCGCTGCTAAGTGAGTATTGATAAGTGCTTGAGAAGCCAAGGTGCCAGCAGATAGTGCCGAGCCGGCATTAAACCCAATCCAGCCAAGCCAAAGAATTCCAGTTCCCAGAAGAGTCAACGGAAGAGAATGGGGAGGCATGGCTTCTCGTGGCCAATTGCGTCTTTTGCCGATGAAAAGCGCTAAAACAAACGCGGCAATGCCCGCGTTAATATGCACCACCGTTCCTCCAGCAAAGTCCAGGGCTCCTCTTTGAAACAGCCACCCGTTGGGGGAAAAAACCCAGTGCGCCACTGGCGAGTAGCAAATGATTGACCATAGTCCAATAAACAAAGCATAAGCACTGAACTTCATTCGGTCGGCAATGGCCCCGGAAATAAGAGCCGGGGTGATAACTGCAAACATCATCTGATAAGCAAAAAAAGCAGGCGCAGGAATGGAAAGCGCAAAATCACCCGAGTAACCAGGCAAGGCCTTGGTGGTTAGTAGCCCTTTCATTCCTAAAAAATCTAACCCCCCAAGCATGCCTCCAATATCGGACCCAAAGGCCAAGCTGAAACCAATAATTGCCCAAATAGTGCTCACCAGTCCCAAAGAGAAAAAATTCTGCATCAGCATAGCGAGCACATTTTTCGCTCGCACCATGCCGCCATAGAAAAAAGCTAAACCTGGGGTCATGAACATTACTAAGGCGGTAGAAATTAATACCCACGCGGTATTTCCGCCATCTATCCCGCTATCCATCTTTTTCTTCTCCTAGTAAATAAAGTCATCTTTTCCGTTGACTGGGGTAATTTTCCCCGGTTGGTGGTAGATTATTATACCCGAACCGCGAGAGCCGCTCCGATTCGAAAAACAGCCTTCATGGAGCGGCGAGTTGCGAACCAGAGATTCCAGTAGCCAGAAGTCGGTATTGCTTTTATATTGGAATAATTCGGAAGCATTATAAACCTGGTAATTAATATTTGTGGTGCAATTGCAAAACCCAGTTTGTCGAATTCGCCAAATTTATTTCCGGCGGGTTTTTTAATTATATTATACGGTTTAAAAATATCGTTCGAATTGCTTTCCATGTAATATGCAGTTAATAATTAGAGTGGCTTTTCGTCTATGTAGCTTAAGCTTTACCAGCGGTGTTTAGGCAAGCTCATGGAAACCCTATTTTATGCGCGATCGTCCTTACGTCGGAGACATAAATGAAGAAGCTGCTGGCGTCTTTGAGTCTGGTAGTCTTTGGTGCCTGCGGATCTGGCGGCTCCACAACGATTGCGGTTACGGGAGTAACGCTTAACTGCACAGCGCTCGAGCTTACTCTTGGAGACGCGGCGGTTACCCTGGTGGCGACTATTTCTCCAAGTAATGCCAGTAATAAAAAAGTTAACTGGAGAGTAGATCAGCCATCTGTCGTGTCGATTACCAACCGAGGGATGGTTACTCCCAACTCGGAAGGAATAGCTACTGTTGAAGTAACCACCGAAGACGGAGGATATGCTGCAAAATGCTCGGTGAAAGTTTCGGCTAGACAACCATATGCTGTAGCCGGCGTATCTTTAGATAAGGGCGAACTGATTCTGGCGGTTAGAGGAGCTAGTGGGACTTTGAGTGCCACAATTTTCCCCTCTACCGCTGCAAATAAAGCATTAACCTGGTCATCCAGTGATTCGGCAATCGCCACTGTTAACGACGGAGTAGTAACGCCATTATCCGTGGGTGACGCAGTGATTGCGGTGACCACCCAGGATGGAGGTTTCACTGCTCAATGTAAGGTGACAGTTTTATCTAGTATAGTAGCGGTTGCCGGCGTAAGCTTAAATAGGACTAAGCTTCGTTTAGCGGTTGGAGGAAAAATCGCTACTTTGACGGCAACCGTCTCTCCTTCCACCGCTACTAATAAGAAGATAACCTGGTTATCGGATAACACTTCCGTCGCAATGGTTTCCAATGGAACAATTACTCCGGTAGCTGGCGGTACTGCCACTATTTCTGTTACCACCGAAGACGGAGCAAAGAGTGCATCGTGCATTGTTAAGGTGGCGCCTGGCTCAGGGTGGGCAATGAAAACGTCGCCGGGTGATTTCAGCCACGTCAGTGTTGCCGATCTAACTATTCCCAAGGACTTTACTCTGGAAGTATGGGTCAAGCCCACCGCAGTCTCGGAGGACCAATTTGTCATTGCTAAGCAGATAGAGAAAGAAGAATACAACCAATTCCGCTTGGGATTTGTTTCTGGCAATGCCTACTTCATGATGACCGATTCTAAAGGTGATGGTGGTTTATGGGAAGGGGTCTACAAATTACTCACTCCGGTTAAGGCAGGGGAGTGGATGCATTTGGCAGTTACCAAAAGTGGAGCAGATTTCGTTTTCTACGTTGATGGAGTGAGCAAGGCCACTTTTAAGGCTAACGCGGACCTTCAACATACCGGCACATGCTTGTTGAAGTTTGGAGCTGGTGTTGCAAGTGATGGTGCATCAGCAGTAAATGGTCTCGATGGAGTCGTGGACGAAATTCGAATTTGGGATATTGCTCGCTCCGCAGACGAAATAGCCGCAGACTTGAATAAGCACCTATTTCCAGACCATCCACAATACTCCCAGCTCATCGCCTATTATCAGTTCGATGAAGGCGTGGGGGGCGCGGTAAGCGACGCCAAGGGAAATCACTCTGGAATGTTAGTGAACAATCCGACATGGGAGGAGTCCACAGCTCCAGCAGGCGGCTGGGGAATCGAGAATACTCCAGTTCTTCCGGTACCGACTGTCGAACAGGCGGCATGGCAACGGTATGAATTGACTGCTTTTTTTCATTTCGGAATGAATACTTTTACCGATAAGGAATGGGGAGATGGAACCGAATCCTCGTCATGGTTCAATCCAACTGAGCTAGATACGGCCCAGTGGGTCAAAGCCATTAAGGATGCTGGGTTCCGCCAGGCGATTCTTGTTGCCAAACACCATGATGGCTTTTGCCTTTGGCCCTCGCAGTATACCAGTCACTCGGTAAAGAACAGTCCGTGGAAAGAGGGTCAAGGCGATGTTATTCGGGAATTCACCGATGCTGCTCACGAGGCTGGCATCAAGGTCGGACTTTATCTTTCTCCATGGGATCGTCACGAATCGACGTTTGGAACCAGTGCCTATAACACCTACTTCAAGAACCAACTTGCTGAGTTATTGACGAATTATGGCGAAATTGACGAGGTATGGTTTGATGGAGCTAATGGCGAGGGACCAAACGGAAAGAAGCAGGTCTACGACTGGAATGGCTTCTTTGCGCTTATTCGCCAGTTACAACCGCAGGCATTGATAGCAATATCTGGTCCCGACATTCGCTGGGTTGGTAACGAATCCGGTATTGCACCGCTAGGAGAAACCAGTGTGCAGTACAGAGGGGGCAAATACGTCTGGTATCCGTCGGAGTGTGATGTTTCGATTCGTCCAGGGTGGTTCTATCATCCGAACGAAGACGTCAGCGTTAAATCGGTGGCTTCGCTCATGGACATTTACATGAAATCTGTTGGGCGTAACTGTACTCTGTTGCTTAATATTCCTCCGAACACGCGGGGACTGATTGCCGAGCCGGACGCCACTCGGCTAAATGAGTTTTCGCAAGCGCGGGCCAAAAATTTTTCCGAGAATCTAGTCTTGGGCATGACGGTCTCGGTTGATTCGACGCAGACGGCTGCCAGATTGGCGAATGATGGGAATCTTGCCACGTATTGGGCGGCTGCGGGTGGTAAGAAGTCCGGTAGATTGGAAGTCGATTTTGGCACGTCACGTAGTTTCAATGTGGTAAGCGTTCGCGAATTCATCGAACTTGGGGAACGTGTAACTAAGTACCATATCGAAGTTCCAGATTCTGGTAGCTGGAAGACGGTTGCCATCGGCACAATCATTGGGCAGCGAAATTTCCTGTCGTTTTCCACCCAGCATGCCCAAAAAATTGCTCTGGTTATTGAAAACGCCAAGGACGCACCCGCTATTGCTGAGTTGGGAGTATTCTATGCTTCTGATTTAGCCTCGCCTTGACTCCTACGTTAAACAAAATGGTAAGGAATTTTTGGGGAACTAGCTAGAGAACGCCCGATGATGCCATGCTGCAAACGTGGGAGAAAATATGAGTCGCACCTACTTTTTCGTTTGCTTGCTCCTTGCAAACGGAGCCTGGTTTTTATCGGGATGTCCGACGCTGAAGGGGGTCGATATTCCCTGTGAATCAGGTTTTGATTGCCCTACCGACTTCGGGTGCGCTCCCAGTAATATTTGCGTTCGAGTTTCGGAACTCACGTTGACTATGGAACCATACGAAGCCAAGGTGTTGGCAAATGATTCTGTCACCTTTTCGGCAAAGCTAAATGGACAAAACATCACTCGAGTTAGCTGGAGCGTCGAAGGAAAAGGAACAGGTACCATCAACGATTCGGGAGTGTATGCCGCGCCATCGGGAATTACTATTCCTATCAGGATAAAGATTTGGGCAACCCTAAATAGTAACCCAGATTTTAAGGTTTCGGCAACCGTGACCGTGGTTCCCGCAGATGATACCGTTGCCTGGGTAATGAGCTACTATCAGGGCGAAACCGGGTCGGTGGAAGTTGCCAAAGACTCGCTTTATCTCGCCTACAGCAAGGATAGACTGCAATGGACCGTGCTTTCGCCTACGGAGCCAGCATATCGGCTCTCCCAAATGGGAAGTAACCGTCTGCGCGATCCATATTTATTGAGGAAGCTGGACGGTACGTTTGTTATTCTGGCGACTGATTGGACGTTAACGAATAGCAACGACTATGTTCCGAGCCCGAACATCATTGTGATTGATTCTCCCGACTTGATCACATTTATGAATCCGAGGCTCCTTCGAGTTACGCTTTTAGACCACTCGGGGGTGCCTATGCATGCCTGGGCGCCGGAAGCGTTTTACGATCCTTATCTTAATGAGTACGGCATTCTCTGGGCGGGTAATGACGAGAATGATATTAATCGCATTTACGTGAGCTATACTACCGATTTTCAGCAGATTAGAAACAATGATCCGATAGTGTTTTTTGATCCCGGGTATAGTGTGGTTAATCCTACGCTAGTGCAGACGTTCGATCGCAACTACCTGCTGTTTAAAGATGATCGACCTGGTATTCTGAATGATAATATTTTGATTGGTCAGGATATTCAAATCGCCGGGACTGACTCGTCGACGTTAACTCCGGGTGCCTTTAAAACTTGGAGTAGCCAGTACATCACTCGCGGGAGTAACCAATCGACTATTCTTGGAACCAATGCCCCCTATGTCGTCATGATGCCTATTGAGTCTTGGAGTACCACTCCTTGGTATATGTGTTCCTCGATATCTGGAAGCAGCCCTGGATGCTGGAGCACGGAAGGTCTAGATGTTTCTCCAAATTGCTGGGTACGCTTAGATATGTACGGCGTGCCGGCAGATGCAAGGGGGGCGAGCACTATACGAGTGACGCAGGCAGAGCTCGACGCTCTCATAGAGCACTATGGAACTGTCTCTGGCGGTTAAGATTGATGATTGATATTGATATTGATATTGATGTCGATTCGTCTCCTTTTGAATGTTGGTATTTACGAATATGTATTGAAAAATATTTTGTATTCCAACTGCCTTCTTTTGGTGAAAGCTAAAAATCATTAGAGTCATTTCATTAGTATTGGTGTTTTAGAGCTTAGCGCTAAGGATTTGCGTATATTTTTGAAAAAAAGCCAGTAGGTTTAATTGCATTTTCTGCGATGAAAGGTATATGGTAATTACCTTAGGAAAAATTGATGGGAGCTAACTTTAGCATTTGAAATCCATTTTTTCTGTATCAAGTGGCTACTTTGCGCGAAGGAGAAATGAATGAAAAGGTTACCGGTGTTTTTGGGGTTAGTGTTAATGATTGCTGCCTGCTCGGATGATCCCAGCTCAACTGCGGTCACTGGAGTTACACTTGACCAGGCTTTCTTTATTAGTTGTACTTGGTGGTGGTAAAACAGAGGCCACAAAAACCTTAATTGCTGCTATTGGCAATAAGGTATCATTACTTGCACGTTATACGCGATAGGGGATGTCGCATGAGAATTCCTGCTTTGTTCATTCCGTGGACCTCATTAATAATTGTGGGGCTCATAGCTTGCGAGCCTAATTCTAATTTTGCTGTTAGCGGAGTTACGCTAGATTCAGCTCAGCTAAATTTGTATGTCGGAGGAAACGTTGCCAGACTGGTGGCGACGATAAGTCCGTCTAATGCTTCGAATAAAAACGTCACCTGGAGTACGGATAATGTCTCTGTTGTAACGGTGTCTGAGGTCGGAGTAGTTACTCCTGTTGGGGAGGGTAGTGCTACAGTAACGGTTACCACTAATGATGGTGCTAAAACCGCTAGCTGTAACGTTGTTGTTGCAAAGTCGGATACCACTCCGCCGGGCGAAGTAACAGGTTTGAGCGCGGAAGCGCAGATCGATGGTTCAGTTTTACTTAGTTGGACCGATCCTTCGGATGGCGACCTGTCCAAAATTGAAATTGGCTATCAACCCAACTGGACTCGGCCTATACAGGTTTCGAAGGGCAGTCAAAAACAATTTGTTACTGGTTTAATCAGTGGCATTGAGCATACCTTTACTGTCTGGACGATAGACAATAAATATAACAAATCAGCAGGCGTGCAGATTAAAGCAACTCCAAAGGACAAGCAAGCTCCTGCAGAAGTGAGCTCGCTTGCTGCTGTTGTGGCTAGTGGAACATCAATTCAAGTGAGTTGGACCGATCCCACTAACCAAGATTTAAAGGAAGTGGAACTTTCATATACCAATGAAGAGAGTGAGAGTAAGACTATTCATGTAAACAAGAAAGTAGCTAAATGTTTGCTGAACGACCTATCAATTAAAGGTATTTATACTATTCGACTGGTTACGATCGATCAGGCCGATAATAAATCTGCCGGTGTTTCCCGGGTCGTGAACATGCCTGACGCCTTAGGTGTTAAAGGATGGGCATTGAACACTGGTGGCACTTCTTTTGTGGAAGTACCTAATCTTGCAATTCCAGAAAATTTTACACTGGAGGCATGGATTTTTCCATCTAATCGTACGGTTGAACAGATGATTCTTTCCAAGCAACAAGCGGTAATAAAGCCAAACCAATTTCGCCTAGCAATTAAGAACAGTAATATTTATTTCATGATGACCGGAGAGGATCTGTCTCACGAAGGGTCTATGTGGGACGAGATTAGTGATTATAGACTATGCGGAGCAATCCCTGTCGATATTGAATGGATTCATGTTGCAGTTACAAAAAATGTAAATGATTTCAAGCTCTATATTAATAGCGAACTTGAAGCGGAATATACGGAGACAGTAACACCCTTCCGTCATTTAGGAAACGCAATGTTTGAAGTGGGAGCTAATGTTGCCGAGGATGGTGTTGATTCAGAGAGGTTTTTTAGTGGCATAATAGACGAAGTTCGTATTTGGGACATTGCTCGCTTGCAAGCCGATATCCAAGCGGATATGAATAAATCCATACCTTCAACCCATGCGCAGTACTCGCACTTAGTAGCGTATTACAAGTTTAATGAAGGAGCGGGAAATACTACTGCCGATATTATTGGCAATCATCCTGCGACTTTGGTTAACGCTCCAAAATGGGAAAGTTCGGACATTCCAATAGATGAACCATAGTCTGCGGTAACCGTTTATGGTGGCCATTTAAGGCAAAACTAAACCAGAAAGGTCAGCGAGTCCAGGCAATACTAAAACAGGCCCGCTTTAGTAGTAGGCTTCAGTAGGTGCAGCTATTTGCCGGTAACATTCTTTATCGGCGGATGCCTCGGGTTTTGAGTGTCTAGGTGAGGTAGAAAAGATGCCTTTACAATCGCCTATGTGTCGCGATAAATGCCGATAATCAGTGTCTTTTCGGTAAGCATGCGTGAAGCTCACGCATAGAGATAAAACACGATGGAATAGCCGCAAGTCCGCACGATTAAGGACCCGGCACACAAGATTTAGTCAATCTGAAAGCAGCTTCCGGCAACTTTTAGGCCAATTTAGCGGGTAGGCTCAGGCGCGCCATGGTGTCTTTATAGTTCCAAGGCATCCATTCACTAGGA
>JBNKEI010000080.1:0-42857 GCA_050288705.1 Myxococcales bacterium | reverse complement strand
AAGACTAGGCAACAAAATGAAAAGTGACTTAGCAAAGAACCTCTCCAAGCTAGTAATGCGTGCACTGGCCCCGGTGGTTCAGCCTATGTATTCCGGTATTGGTTCGGTCATACTATTTCATCGCATGGTGGGGATGGGGATAAGAAAATCAAAGCGGAAAATGTGAAATCTGTCTAGTATCGAAAGTTAGTCAAAGGCCACAGTGAGACCAAAATTTAGGGGTAAGTTGTTGTCGGAAAAGAGAGAAACAAGGGAAGGAGACAAACCTGTACTATTATGGCAGCCAAACGTTGCCAAAAGATGGAGAAGATAAGGCAAGAAACGAAATTCACCAAGGGGGCCAACCCAAGGCAAGATTTTATGCTGCTCGTTTAAAGACTTAAGAAAAGAGCTCAGCCTGGAACGAGCAACGCGATTTCGCGCATGGAGGTCCGGTAGTTGACAGTCCGAGAATTTTACGAGCGATAGTTGGCTCTTCAATAAATGCAATGATTGTTCTGGTATTACCACAATTCGGGCAAACCAACACATCGTTACCAAAAACACGTTTTAGGAGCGAAGCCCAATCTAAATAGCGTTTACGAGGATTATCAGCCATCCTAGGAGAAAAATAAGGATCATCGGAAAAGGTAAAAGAAGAGTAGGGTTTCAATTTCGGTGGTGCCGCTAATAATGCCACTGGTGCCTTTCTTACTCACTGCACTAAACGAAGAGGGCGTATCACGGTCGGCAGTAGCAGGAAAACTCGTGGATTGGACAAACGGCATTCTCGCCGGAACTGCCCCAAATGCTTTCCTTCTCTCAAGAATGCGAAAACTTGTACTGAAATGAAACTCGCGAAGCCAATTCAGAGGATAGAATTTCAAGTTTTAACCAACACTTTCGCTACCTTGGGTCCCTGTCCTACTCCGATTTAACATAATTATTAGTTGTTCGATATACTTTGCTTGGCGGTTTGGAACGGAAAGATAGGTTAAGTATACCACCCCCGATTCAGAAAAATATTTGTTTTCAATATGGGTAATGAGACGATTCCCTATAATGCCCTTGCCTATGTAAAGGCAGCGCATATGAATCAACTTGTGAGCCTTGCAATAGTCGTCCTTGTGCCAAAGTAGATATACGCCGTGGGTACCTCGCAGCTTCAATTCATTAATACCTGACTCGTAATAAGGTAAAACGAGACTGCGTGTGGCCCTAAATGCTGTTCAAGCGTCGCGAGAAAAGCCTGTTTTTCTAATAAGCCTTGATTCGTAGCTCAACACCTCCCAAAGTGTAATAGCTGAATCATTTTTTTATAAACCTCACTGCAGCTAGGTTTGGTCCTGGTAAAAAGGTTTCTGACGGTTCTAGCACTCTATGAAGCAAATCGAGCGAGCGATCTGGAATCTGGTCAGCTCCTACAAAGAAAAGGTCGTGGCTCTTAATGAGAACGACTGTGAGCTCACTCCCTGGTTCGATAGATGAACGAAGCTTTTCAACCAATACTCGAAGCGGATCGAGATCTAACAATCCAAGGTCAAGCCGCACAACAACAAAAATCGCTAAAGGTTTGACTCCATTTTTTTCAATTTCTGAGACGTATCGATTTAGATCGCTCGACGAAGTTCCATAAGCTAAGACATTCGGAGTGCCTGGCTCGATCGGAAAATAATGATTGATGGTACCGTCAATATATCCTGGAAAAAAAAGAATTGCCGAATGAGGTTTCCAGTTGCTTGCTACGAACGCGGCGGCATTCTCAAATGGCTCTACAGGCCTCCGCGAAGTGAATAGCCAACCAATCGCAGAAATTGCGCAGAGTCCGACCACTCCAATTATGGACAATGCGCGCTGCCACGGACGCCTAACAGTGGCGAGCTGAATGGCTATTGCGCCAATTACTGGGATTAAAGAGGGCAATAGAGTGCGGTACCAGAATATAGGGCGATCTCCGAGGGAGAAAATTACGACTTCAGTAATGTAAATAGCTGAAGCAATCCAAATAGGGAAACTCTGACGCCAGTTTCCAAAAGCAAGCGACATTACAACGAAAAATTCTAGCGGCAAGACAAACCCTACTAAAAGCCAAGCCGGCCAGGCATGACAAGAAAAAAGATAGACATAAGAGGCAGTCGATAGAGCAAGCTTTGTGGAGAGGCGAGGCATCCACCAATGAGCAGTATTTGTCGCAAGATGTCGAATCAAGACACAGGATATAAATAAAAAGATCGCACCTGGCACTATGCATGCTGCTATCCATCTCCCCCATTGATTAAAACGCTCCCTTTTTTCAAAATAAATTCGAAGCAAAAAATAAGCGGAGATCGGTGCAACGAGAAAGACTCCTTGCAGATGCGTTGATGTTGCTAAGGACAAAGCCCCCATAAATCCGAACCATCTCCAAGGGCTTGAAGGCGAATCACTCCACGCGCGCGCTGCTGCGAAAGAAAGTGCCGTGGCTAACGTAAACAAAGCATAAGGGCGCATCTCCTGAGAAAATCGAAGCGCGATTGGAAGAGTCGAAAAGAGAGCACCTCCAATTAGCGATGCGATTCGAGATTGCCGTCCAAGCCATCGCACGATGGTAATTAAACTCAGAGCGTCGAAAATGACCGATAAAAGTCGGAGCCAAGGCTCGCTCGAACTGAGTCGACTCCAAAAATGGAGCAGCCCGAAATAGAGAGGAGTGTGGTTGTCAGAGCGAAGCGCCTCAATGGTGTCTAAAATGGACCCCGGGATGGCTTGATGAAAAGAAATCCACTCATCAAGCCAAAGACCTTTCCGGAGCCCAATGCAGCGAAGGATAAGGCCAAGCACGATGATTCCAATTAGAGCCACATCAAAACGAGAAACGAATTCTCTCCAACGTGTTTTGATTACAAAACTCAAATTGTCCAAAACTTCTTCCTTATATTAAATAGAGACGCTCGATATTTAACCATAACGCTTGCTTAGAATTCCAAATCGCCACGGAACTCCCGTGAAGATCCGCTAAACGGCAAAATCTTTCCTAAAGGCCGCTCAATCGCCCGGACCAGATCCAGCCACCCGGCGAAACTACCAGCACTCCAATAATAAATAAGGGGACAACGTTATTATTACCCCGCTTTGTTTTTTAGATTAAGAGTATGCCATATTTTAATAATTCAGGCTTTGTATACCTTCGATGCGGGCCTCTCAATCTCTTTACTATCTGCTTCCCGCTTAAGCTTAAGCATTCCTTGATTAGCATCGATTTCGATTACAGTTGCCCCAAAGCTACCCTTGCCTTGTTTATAAGAAACCTTTTGTCCAACCTGAAAGTTGGAGACCATTTTTACCGCATTTTGCGGGATAACTCGCCGAACAGGTTTCGGCGGTAGCGCTTTGGCTGATGCTGGTGGACGTCCTGGACCTCGCTTAGCTACAACAGGCTGTCCTGCTCCTACTACTCCTCCTTCCACCAATCGCGCCATTTTCTTAAGGACATCCCGATAAGGAGCAAGTGCCCGCTCTACACCTTCTGCTGCCAACTGAGAAATTGCAAAATCTAAATTAACGTTTGCCATGTATGTAACATCCTCGCTTTTTGAGTCCAATATTACCTTTGCTATAGCTGGCATATCTATCCTCTACTTGTAATCGAAAATTAAATTTCTCTGTACTTTACAGAAAAACCACTGTTATTTCAATCTATTTCAAGAGTGTCCAACGTCAATTATTTTTTGTCATGGCGGTCTTTAGTTGTTAGCGTTAGTACTTTTTGTCCAGAAGTCGTATCTGATACTCAACTGGGGATAGCCAGTAATTTGTCGATGCGAATCACTTCCACATTTTCTAGACAATCAACATTTTGGCCAAACCGCATACCATCTACGCATATAGGGGGATTTAGTTTCCTTGTCTTCATTGAATTCTTCTACTTGTTTGCCTGGTATGCATTTTGGCTCATTTCTTGATGGACATTCTACATGACATTTACCGCATATATTCTGATACTCGGTGGCACATGCTGCCTTTTCCGACAAGTTTATGGAGCTATCTCCTTATAATGTTCCAAGTGTTTTTCATCTATGGTTTGTTCCGCACAGCCTTCAGCTATCATTACTGCAATAAACACAAATAATCCTGTGAGTATACAATGCACTACCACTCGGATAATAGTCTTGATGTTCATATATCCTACTTCCATTGTTTTCGATTTTTTATAGGTTTGGAAATCGTTGATATAAAATCAAGAATAGCTAAAATTAAACCCATGTTATTTCAGCGTTATCTTATAGAAAAAGACGGTCGATACCGTCAAAAAGTTCATCTTCCGCTCTTTGTGCAAAAGGATGAAATGATATGATTTTAGAAATAAATGAAAGACGTGGCTTAGGCAAGATTACTCTATCTTCGGGGAACGGGCGTAGGTATAGTATGAAACGTTCTCGTAGGGACCAGTCTGTTGCTAATTTCTGTTATGTATATTGTCTCTGTCGGAAATATTTTTTCCGAGGCATTTCAGTTCATCTCAACATGCAACCAGATGGACATGATAAGCTGTGCCTAGTTTGGTGTCGAGTGGTTCTGGCACACGGACGAGCTGATACTTAGCAATCCCCATTGGCTTGGCGATTCCTGAAAGCAGTAACCGACGCGCAAGTGAGGCGGCTGATGTAAGAGAAATCGAAGCATGGCAAAGTCGGATTAGCGGCAATGAGAGCAGGAATGCACCGGGAGACAATGAATTAGTTGCTGACCAACCTAATCATGGGCAGTATATAACAGACATTAATGCTTGTGATTCAAATAGCAATACTTGCGCGGCGAATACAGATGCAAATGCAGATTTAAGTGCCCATTTCAGTAGCTCCCAAAATCGACAAGATAGAACCGAAATTTGCGAGATTCAGACGAATATATTTATCGAGTAATAGGTTTGACGGGTCCTGAGTCGCATACTACGCTCATTTTCGTTTCGTATGAATGTGCAGCATGCCTAAATATATGCAGGTTTTCAGACGTTCCTAAGATTGTAGTTAACCCTGCATATTACCATGCGCACAGGTTAACCTGGCGTGGTCTGAGTGCGACTGCAGCGCAACGGTGACGCTTGTAAATAATGGCAATGAAGAATGCCTATCGTCGGTAGTAGAACCACTAGATCTCCGGAACATGGCGGGCCGAAAGGCCACACACTTCGGCGGCACACCGGATTACGTCGCCTCCGTCTTCGGCTTGAGCTTAGTCCAGCTCGGCCGGCACCTCGACGCCGGCATTGAGTTGGCGCTGTTTTCTAGATCGGTCCCGTGGCCCGTATCGAATTCTGGCGTTCGACGGCGGGGTTTTGGTCGGCGCCAACCTGATCGGCGGCGTCGAAATCGCGGGGCGGCTGCGGCGGGCGAACTGGGAGGATCGGCTTGGCCCCCTCACCCGCGTGCCATCGGACGAGGAGATCGTGCGCCTGTCGAGCGAGCTCATTTGCCCACGCAACCCGCGGCTAAGCCGCGCGTGATCCTGACCGAGACGCCAGGCTTCGCGCGCGCGGTGAGGAGCTGAGGGGGGAGCTCGGAGTGCTCGCGCAGCGCGGGCCTATTCCATCCACTCCAGGTTCTTGACCCAGTCGAGGTTGGCCAGGCCCACGGGGGTAGTGTTCTGATGCTCGACCAGCTCGAACATCACGCCCTTGCAGGTGGCGGGATCGAAGACCACAGCCTTCAAATCGGCTTCCTTGTTGTCGGTGTAAACCGGGCGACCGAGCTGCTTGACGCCCAGGGACTCGAACCGCGCAATCGCCTTTTCCAGGTTCCTCACCCTCAGCCCCATCGAGCCGACGCCCTCGCCGTGCTTCTTCATGTAGGCGGTGATGCCCAGATCGTCGTTGCCCGTGGGCTGGATGATGTTCAGGCCCATGTCGGAGACGGCGTAGCGGAACTTCTGGTCCGGTCGCTCCACCGGCTTGAGCCAGCGAGCCCCGAAGATCTTGGTGAAGAACTTGGCGGTGGTCTCCAGGTCTTCCTGGAACAGGTTGAGGTGGTTGATCCCGTTGCCCAGGACGTCGGGCAGGGAGTTCTCGCCCAGGGACGGCTGCATCCAGGGCATCTTCTGGATCCAATTCAGACGGGCGACGTTTGTGGGCGTCATAAAGCCGAACTCCACCAGCTCGATCGGCATCCCGTGGGCAGACTCGGGTTTGAAGCTGCACGCCTTGATGTCCACCTCTGGCTTCTTGGCGTAGGAGCCACGTCCCTCGAGGACCACGCCCCTGGCTTCGAGGTCGGCGATCCCCGCTTCGATGTCGGGCACCTTGAAGCCGATGGCGCCGATGCACGGGCCCTTCTGTTCCAGCAGATCCATGATGCCGACGGGGTCTCTGCCCGTGGGCTGGATGATTTCCATCCCGTTGTCGGAGAAGGCGCAGACCATCTTCAGCCAGGGCTTCTCGATCAAGAGCCAGCGCGAGCCGAGGAGCTTTGAGAAGAATTCGACTGATTCCTCAAGATTTCGCTGGAAAAGGTGAACGTGGTCAATGCACGAGATTTTCATGACTTTCTCCATTTACCGTGCGCACCGGGCTTGGGGATCACCCGTTGATCCATACCCGTATACGCCTTTTTGATCGTAACGTGATGAGACTGTATCGCTCAGAGCGCCGTCGACGCAACACGAACCGCGGCACCGGGTAACCCTCCACAATGCAAAATGAATAACTCAATATTCGAGATTCGAAAGAATGAGCGATATTATATAGTATCGAAAGTCAGTCAAAGGCCACAGTGAGACCTTCACCTAAGCTGCTGATATTGCAGTGGTTTTAAATATTCATGCAACAACGCACCAATAAAGCAATTACTGTTCTCTTGCCGATGAATTCGATTCCATGACGAAAGCATCGTCGGCATTACGCTGAAAATTCCGCATTTCCTCCAATGCGGAAGGAATTCTTGATTCTAACCACAAGAGTTCTTCCTGGCTCGTCTTTCGCGGAGTAGCACGAAAATCAAGCGCCGTTCGCATGGTCAATTTTCCTCCTTCAATAGAAAAAGGAACAAAACCGTTATTGTTTACGATTGCGAATTCTGTTGGGGTTTTTGAAGAACAACCAGTGATTAGTCCCGAAGAAGAACCACCGTTGAGTATCGATTTTCCATCGCTATACGCCCCTGGCGGTAAATTGAGACCCATGGATTCGAAAACAGTGGGAAAAATATCAACATGGCGCGTTATTCCGGTAATGTTTCGTGCCTCCACTCCAGGAATTCGCAGAATCAACGGGACGTTTGTTTGCACCGAGCTAAACGCCGAGGCATGAGTAAATCGACCATCCTCAAAGATGGACTCTCCATGATCTCCGGTAATTACAACTATAGTATCATCTGCATTGCCAGAGTCTTCCAACGCGCCCAAAATTTCATTCATGAGTGAATCAACGTAATGAGCACTATTCCGGTACCGATTAAGAAGTTGTTTGCTTTTTTTGTAAAGGTTTAAATCATATATTGAAAACCGCGGCGAAACTACAGGAACAAAAATTTCGTGCTTCTTGGGGTAAGAATAGTTGTGATGAGTTGAATTGAAGAAACCAAGAACAAAAAATGGTTTTGTATGCGAAGAAGTCAAATAACGCTTTATTTCATCTGCCATTGCTTGATCTGCTTCGACCACATCATCAAAATGGTCTAACGATAACTCGTCTTCCTTTTGAACTACAATCTGATCAATATTGAAATAGTTTAGCGGCGCTGAAGAAATATAACGAATCTCATACCCCAATTGACGCAATGCCTTTATTGGAAACGGTTTGAATTTTCTGTTACGAGCCTCTTCGAAATGTAATGGTCCAATAGAAAAAAGCAGGCTAAAAAAACCATAATGCGTGCAATTACTAGAAGAATAGTGCTCTCTGGAAACCAAAGATTTTTTTGCAAAAGCGGTAAGCCAAGGTGAAACTGATGATTCCAGAACATCCGATCGATAGCTTTCTGCCATTAATACAAGAATATTTGGTGTGCGCTGCGCGTGTAGGCTGCTGGGAATCATTTCTGTTTTTGGATAAGACAAATGCCCGATCGAAGTCGTGCCTATTCCAGGAGAAGGGATTCCTGTATAGATCCGTTCTCTGACGGGAACTTTTAACCCAATCATTAGCTTTCGCGCAGTTACACGAGGATATGCCGGAAGAACTACTGCCAAATCACTTGCGAATTCAATTTCTCTAAATCCATAATAAGCATAACCAAGTCTATCTAAAGAAAAAACAACGATTAATCCTACCGCAGCGAGCATCGCACGCTTCCAAGATACGGGATTAATTCGACTACTTAGTCGATTCAAATAGGAAGTTAAAAGAAAACATGTAAAAAAAACTATAACCAAAAGTGCGATTAACAATACAATTGACTGCCATTGTATGCCCAACGCTTTGATTGCATTTGGCTGACGTAAGACATCCAGCGTAAAACCATTAATATGGAATCTGAAAAAGGTAAAAACACGAATATCGATAGAATAGAACAAATGCATAAAAGTAAACAAGCCCGAACAAGTCAGAAACACTATGCGTTTGGAGGTGGTAAAAAAAGTTAATCCAAGAGGAAAAAGAGCAACCAAGAGAGAAGCCCACAAAAAATATAGAATATAAGAACCTATGGTATAAGCGGTTGCAGATGAGGATAGTAATGAAAATTCTAAACTGCGTAAATAGTCGGTATAGACTAAGGAGGAAACAAAAGTCGATAGCAACGCAGTGGCTAATACGGCCAATCGCAACGGTTGAGTACTTGTATGACGTTGTTTAGTATCATTCATTTGGCATTCATGTCAGGAGACATGTAGCCTGTCAAGACTGTTTGTTCATTTTTTACCAATCACGCTGCGTTGTTGCATGACTCAATACTGTAAATAGAATTCTCTCTTTTGAGCGAATTATTTAGCAGCTTGAAATTCGGTTGCGGCATTCCGATTTCAGCCATTCTGTTGAGTATATTACAACCGATAGCGGCCTCGGTCTTTTGGTTAGTAATAATTCTACTGCGCATGTGCCGACCGATGATCCAGATGTTTGGCAAACCCCGTCCTTTAGGGCGGGGAAGGACAGAACGAGGAGCCAAAGGCTCCGATTTCCGAACGAAATTGGAGACACCGTCCTTCAGGGCGGTGAGGATGTCCATTGTTTTCTTATCCCCATCCCCTGTTTCCGCCGCCTACCTAAAGCGGCCCTAATCAAAGCCACCAATGACTCTAGTGCGCCGCTTAGGTTATTCATGTATTTCGGCGCAGTAGCCGTCGGTGTCCAGCGTGTAGTTTGAGATCGGTTTCGGACTATACTCATTGCAATCGTAGATATACTTCCTGTCGTTCTTGCGACGAAAAAGAACCGCGTGCAAAGCTGTGTCACCTTCCACCGTGATAATGGCAAAGTCGGGAAGGCTGCTCCATCCTCCAGATTGAGAGTGCACGGTTGATGACACGCCAAGAAATGCCAGCGCTTTCTTGGCATTGCTTATGGCCATGCCGCCATCTCCAGGGGTGAAGCCACCTGTTTTTATCGAGGCCTCTCGGGCTTTCGCGTAACTAACGCGAGCCGCCATGGCAATGCACGTGACAGTGCATCCCGATTCGTTCCATCCACTGACAATACTTCTAGAATAGAAGCTCGATTTTTGTCTAGAGGGGAAGTTGGGGTAATTGGGGAAGTTGGGATAATTGGGGAAGTTGGGGAAGTTGGGGTAGTTGGGGTAGTTGGGGTAGTATTGCCGGCGTGGCTGGTGGGGGGGTGGCATCGGTCTTGGGCCGTTCGGCCTAAAAAAATCGGCGTTCTTCAACTTAGTTTGAGAAGAACCCCTCGAATCCCCGGGTCGATTTGCTCCAATGGCCTTTTCATGAGGCGCTTTCGGCGCTGCTTTCGCTCCCCTGACAGGGGCTTGAACATTAACGAAGCTTCTAGAGCGGTCAACTGGCGTCGTGACCTCGGAAGAACTGGCGGAATATCCGTTTTTTGGACGAAATCCATTATTTTTCGTGGGGTAAAACACAGTTGGCCTCAATTATTAGCAATTTTATCATGCATTGATTGTATAACCCGCAATGCTGAATCCAGTTTATTATATCGGTCTTATCGATTGCACGCATAATAACTCGCTCCCCACGTTGACCCCGACCATAAAGCCTAGCGTAAGACAAGTTTAAGCCACTCGCAGATAACTCTCAGTGACAAGATGATGGGGTTAGTTAAATTTGATATTAGCTGGGATTGCTCTAGTTTGACCTGTATTGGCCTTACTGGTGTTGGAAACGATCCTGGGTATATTGCTGGCTACATTACAGGCATGATCAACAAAGGCCGAGGAAGCCTAAGAATCAAGGCAATTCAGAATGGCAGCACCATCAAACTTGAAGGCATTGGCGCCGGTGATGTTAGCTCTGGTAAAAGTGGAAACCAACCAATTAAAACCACTGGCAATCATGGCTTCACGGTCGAACATATGACTGGTGGGATAGGATGCGACATCAACGCCTCGTGCAACCAAGACAGTGATTGTGCTTCCAAGCAGATAGGAAAAATTAGCGCCTTTTCGAAGGCCAGGTCAAGCAGTCTTGCCCGAAGGCTGGCAAAAGTAACTGCATTGCAGGTGGCCAAGGATAATCAAGAAGGAGAAAAAGAGCCCTACGAACAAAGGAGTGGAGGATTGGCAACGATAAGTCAGCCAGACGACAGGTTTGGGGCCATGGGGTTGTAAAAAACTTGACCAGGGGGCCAATCTTAGACGAGTGCTGTGCGTCCCTACTCTCTTGTTAAAAAAGACAGGTTTGAGTAGGCACGCGGGATTTTGAACGCGGCGGTTCGGTTGAATCTAACCCGAGATGATCAAGGATTTTTCGGGCGACTGCAGGGTCTTCAATGAATGCAATGATGGATCGCTTATTACCGCAATGGGGACAAATTAGCAGTTCATCGCCGTAAACTCGCTTTAGCAAAGATGCCCAATCTAGATGTCGTTGGCGTGGAGCTTCGGCTGGCATGACTGGAAAACAATCGTTGAAGGTGCGGTGATTATTGAAAGACAAGTTGGCATTTAGCTTAAGGTCGGGAACATGGCTCTCGGACTTTGGATAACTTGATGAAACTGGCTCTCTTTTTCCACATCCCGATGGTTGGTTTTTATTGGAATGAACAATCAAATCTCTCCAATGGGAACGAGGGGCGAAAACGCCAGAGTATCTGATTAAATGAATTCTCGGACGCGGTACCAATAACGCCAATCGCACGCATTAGTTCTTGCCCAGTCAGAATTAATTTGCACGACCCGTTACGCAGTGGGCATTTCAAGAAATATGGTACTTTCCATCCTCAAGCTTGGTGAAACGATAAATAGCAATAGCAGGGCGTGAACCGTATCGACACAAATGTTCTGGTCTGTCGTTTTGGTAAACATGGGTACCCGCATGCAGGGAAAATCCCTCCATGGATATTGACAATTTCGACCGGCTTACTTTGTAGGGAAGTGGATAGGTGGTGGTGAGAGTTCGGTTGAAGGTCGGCTAATAACGCCCTCTGGTTGGAATGCTTACCCATACCCATGTGCTCATAGTACTTGCTCAATTAAAAGAGCCTTGCCACCTGGTCAGCCTCAGACATCACTATAGTCACCTTGCTTCCGAATCCGCCTTCCCTCACCATTTCCCCGTGCCATTATCGTGCCGCTCGGGCGTGGCTTTCATGTTCTTCCACACATTTCCATGCACTCTAATGCATCTAGGCTTGTTTAGTGATTTCAAGTACTTGGGCGGCAAGTGCTTGATTTCGCTGGTGTTTAATTTATCTTCCCAGATAACTATCAGGAAAATGGTGCAGCATGGACCAAGCGCTTTGCATATCAAGAAGTAGGCCCGCAATTGCTAGTTCAAGCTTTTCTCCAGCGTATTGCCAATGGCAATGGTCGAGTGGAGCGCGAATATGCACTCGGTACTGGTCGTACCGACCTCTATATTCGTTGGCCCTATTCTGGGGGCACGCAAAAAGCGGTGCTGGAATTAAAAATTCTGCATAAAAGCCTCGAAAGAACTATTTCCGAAGGGTTGGTTCAGGTATCGAAATATGCGCAGCGTTGCGGAGCCGCAGAAGCGCATCTTTTGGTTTTTGCGAAAGACTCTTCTACGCTACCAGACAACGCCTGGGTCTTTCGTCGCGAAGAATCATTCCAGGGGCGTTTGATTACGATTTGGGGGATGTAGCATCTTCAATAAAAATCCTCGCGAACAAACCTAGCGGAAATTTGCATTGCTAATCCTACAGCGAGCAAGCAAACTTATCCCATGATAACGCCGTTATTTTTCAATACCGCCGGCCCCAACGAACCGGAAAGCAACTACTGTGTCGATCCTCTCTCTCGCCTCGACATGGAAGAGCTTGTTCTTCTTGTGGATCAGGCAAAGTATTTTGTGTTGCATGCTCCAAGGCAGACCGGAAAGACCACCTGTCTCAAGGCGTTCGTTGACTACCTCCACAAGGAAGGTCGATATCGAGCGTGTTACTTCAACGTCGAGGCAGGGCAAGCTTCTCGTGATAATAAAGAAGAGGCTTTTAGAGTAATTCTGAGCCAAATCGCCAGCCGAGCCGATGATGCGGAAAGTCCGCGTTTGCTCGAATTCATTAAGCCAATTCTTTCAGGAGAATACCCCGCAGTAAGCGGATTTAGCGAGCTGCTTCAATATTGGTCCAAGCTCGATCCTCGGCCTTTGGTTCTTATGATAGACGAAGCCGATGCTTTGATCGGCGATACACTTATCTCGCTCCTTAGACAACTTCGTGCGGGCTATGACAAACGCAGGCAGCATGCTTTCCCTTGGAGCGTTATTCTTTGCGGAATTCGCGATGTGCGCGATTACAGGCTCTATTCCTTGGCAGACAAAACAATAGTTACCGGCGGCTCGGTATTCAACATTCGATCTGAATCGCTCCGGCTGGGTGATTTCGACCGAGCTCAGGTCGAGAATCTGCTCAATCAACACACCGTTGCAACCGGACAAATCTTTTTGCCCGATGCGATCGAAGCAATATGGCAACTCACGCAGGGTCAGCCATGGCTTGTGAATGCGCTAGCATATCAAGCATGTTTTAAGGACAAACGCGGCAGAGATCGCTCTCGTCCTATCGATCTTCCTTCTATCGAAGATGCAAAGGAAGCGCTTATCCTTAGACGCGACACTCATTTGGATCAGCTTGCAGACAAACTTCGCGAGGAGCGCGTCCGGCGTGTAGTGCAACCAATTCTCTTGAGCGATGGATCGAGCGAAGAAGCCTTTGTCGATTTAGACGACCTTCAATATTGCATCGATCTCGGATTGATTCGGCAAACACCGGAAGGTCCCGCAATCGCCAATCCAATTTATCGTGAAGTGGTTCCTCGTGAATTGACTTCTGATACGCAGGAATTTTTAAAAGCGCGCTTCAAGCTCAATTGGGTCAGGGCTGACGGTTCGCTCGATATAACAAAATTGATAGCCGAATTTCAGGAATTCTACCAAGAGAATGGAGAAATATGGGCCAGCCGTTTTGCATATCAAGAAGCTGGGCCTCAACTCTTATTGCAGGCTTTTCTGCAACGGGTGATCAACGGTCAAGGGAGAATCGAACGTGAATATGCTCTTGGCACTGGGCGAACGGACCTTTTTTTGCGATGGCCTAATTCTTCTGGAATTCAGAAAGTAGTGTTTGAATTAAAAGTTCTCAGAAAAGGGATTGAGCGCACCATTGTCGATGGACTAAAACAGATTTCTTCTTATGCAGATCGTTGCGGCGCATCCGAGACGCACCTATTGATCTTTATGCGTAACCAAAATATTCCAATCGAACAACGAGCATTTCGACGCAATGAGAATTTCGATGGGCGAATAGTTAGCGTATGGGGCTTGTGAGGGGATCGCTTCCGCCACTTGGTTTTGTAGCTAATTGGGATATATATGAGCATTTGTGATTAAACAGCTCCCAAGTCGAGAAGGTCAATTTCTTCAAATCTTCGAAAATGTTCCAGGTTATCGGTCACTAGTCGGTTGACTCCATTTGCAAGCATTGTGGCAGCAATATTTGCATCATGGATTTGTTTTCCTGCAATGGAGTTATGAGTAACCATTTCAATAAGCCGTTCGGTAACCCCACGGGTTTCCTCAATAAGAGTGCTCCTATCGAGTATTGCCTCAATATTGGCAAGCGTATCATTTGGCGATTGCCCCAATCCGTTGACCGAAGTTGGTCTGGTGCTTACAGTGAAAAACTCGCGAAGAACCTGGCCGCTAATACAAAGCTCTACGCCGTTATTGGGGAATTCGTTCAGCACTTGCAGTGCCTGTCGATTTAGGCGGCGCTGCTTATCAATCGCGCAAAGAAGTACGTTCGTATCACAAAAAAGCCGATCACCGGCTATTATCTTCATAAAAATCCTCGCGAGTCCACGGCCTATCGCCACCAACCTCGACTTGATGCAATTGAATTGGAGCAAGCGCCTTTTCAGGAGGGGCAGCACGTGCTGCTTCTTCTAGAATAAAGCGAACTTCTCCCTGTACTGAACGATGGTGAGCCCGTGCCCTGCGACGTAGAGATTGCAAAATTTCTTCGGGAATATCTCGTATGTGAAGTCCGGTCATGGTACAAATATGCTACCAGTGGCTTTTTGATGTCAAGAAGGCGGCTTACGTGCGGAAATCGACTGGAGAAGGGAAAGCGTTTGCTGCGGGAAAAAGTCTCTGATGAAGGGTTCCTGGTTCGTATTTTGCCTTCAGCCGACGTTGACCCGCTCGGCATGCCCGGATTCGCTAAGCGTTTTCGTAAGACGCGACGCACGTCAGACTGGATGACCGACCTACGCACGGGCGATGAGCGAGCGATCTGATGGTCGACGCTGAGAAAATAGGAGTACCGAGAAGAAAATTGGTGGAGGAAAAACGCTAGCTGTTGGTTGCGACATACGCTTGTAGGGCCAGACGACCTAGCGCAAACCATCAGCGGTCTTTCGTAACGCCCGGGAAAGTGATTATATCTGAAGCGATCCCTTCTTAAGCTCCGATTTGCCCAACCGAACGAGCCTATCGAAGGCAAACAGCGGCGAAGCTTTTAGCGTCTGCTTGCCGCGCAAAATGGTTTCAGCTTCGCCGATCGACCCTTGCAGTGCCTTATAGATGAGTCCACCAGCAATAACGATCAGGGGGGTCGTCCAGGCCGTGTTGGGTGCAAAGGCGCTCAATCCTGCCGGAAGAGCCGCCACTCCCGCTTCGACTGTCTTGATGCCTATTTTTCTCCACGCCGCGGTTACCTCATCTTGCGCTTTCTGGAAGCTGGTTTTCAGCTCCTTCAGCGCAACCAAGTAATGGTCAAGCGAAGCGTTCTGCGGCTTGCCCGCCACCTTGACGCTCGCAGCCAAGAGACCGCGAAGCTTGGCTACGAATGGTAAGACCTCCTTGCGAATGCGCAGGACTTCTGACCAGGAAAGAGTGTCAAGGGCAGCGTCCAGGACGACTGGATCGACCGTATCGAGCGCAACAGCCGCGGATGATAGTTGCCCAGGCGTTGGAAGGTTTCCGTACGCCTCCGAGCCAAGCGCAAGGCAGATGTTCTGATTCGTATTATCTACCGCCAGAGGTATTGCCCCGAGGTTGGTTGCGTGTCGAATCGTCTTCATGACGCGGCCAAGCCGCCCCATGGCAACCCTTCGCCAAAATTCATCCATGGGCAGCGCCGCTTGTGCATCAACTTTCGTCAACCAGGAATATTTCGACTCGTAGCCGGTGCGGCTCGGTACGACCATGTTCCCACCGACGCTGGAATTCAGCACGCCGGCGGCCGAAACGTCAACCGCGTAGTCCGGCAACGCAGCTCTAACGAGGATTTCTCTCTTCATCGCTGCGGCCGTCGAGACCCAGTTGTTGCTCGCTTCGCGTGGCGAACCCGCAGCAACGGTCGTTACTTGCAATTTTCCGCGGCGGATCGCAGGTTCAGCGCGTGCTAGAAGGAGCAGATACTGATCCTTGTATGCGACTGACCGCGGGTACGGGCCGATCGTGCCCCAACGCACAATAGACCCGTCTGGAAAAGTCTCCGCAATCTCCTTTTGGTTCAAGATCGCGGCATCATTAGGATCAGGCACCAAAAGCGAATCGAAGAACAGCAATTGCCGCTTGATCGAAGGTTCAGATGGTGGAATGTCGCCAGGGATCAGGACAGCTTTGGTTGAAGTCATGCGGGAAGGCTCCTTAATCCAAGTTTTTATTTTCTCAATTTTGGAAATCGTTGCAACTGACCGCTTTTGCTGATTATGTTTTTTGCGATATTATCCGAGACTTAGTTTATAAATTTTAAACAGAACGATTTACTTGGGTATTATGCCCAAAGCACAATTACCTCGCAGCCGTTAGCATAACAGTATTTTCAAACCGAATAATTTCGGTTTATTGGCTTGTTCTGGCCGACGATCGAAAATTAGTCTGCAAATTGGGATCTCGAAGAGGGTGGGTTCGCAAAAAAACTCAGCCAAGTACCTCTTCGCCTCGTCTTTCGCTCCCACTCATCGGCCGTCACTACCATGACGCAGCTTCGGCTAACTCCACTTGATGACTAGATGCAGATGTTGTACGTTTTAATATGTGAAAATTACAATTCGACTCGATGATTCATTATTTGAACTAGCTAAACGCGAGGCAGAACGGGAAGGCCAGACACTCACCGCACTCATCGAAAGAGCTCTTCGTCTGGTTCTTGCTCACCCTGAAACAAAAACCCGTGTTCCCGTAATATTGCCGACTTGTACTGCTGGTGGTGGTACATTGCCAGGAAGATTTGAACGATAGTGCTTCTCTGTTTCATTATCGACATCAACTTTGACTCTAGTTAATTGATGCGACAGAGCCGTTTCGAGCACATATACTGAGCACATCGGTAGCTATTGCCTTAACTTTCCGGTAATTCGTAGAACTCAACCTCGTCTATCCAAATCGTACCGGGTGTATACGCCAACATAAATGAAAGCCTTGTGTTTACTGACTCAGTTTCAGTTGCTGTAAATATGCGTTCTTCTGTCTGCCAATCTGCTGTGAGGGTTACATTTGGATTGTACCAGATCCCTTGAGGATGATAATCGGATGTATGTTTATGCATTTCTACGCGTACATGCATTTGTCTGTCTGCTTTTGCCTTGAATCTCAGAAGATAGTTTTTATCCTTAATTATTGGTATGTTTAACTGCGAAAGCTGAACATAGGATTCTTCTGTTTGCTGCTTGAAAATTTCGATTTTTGCGGACTTTTTACCGCTGTATGGAGTATTGTCGTCTATAGTGAATATAGCTACATCCTCATCGTAGGATTCTTGCCACCAGTTTTTATAATCAGACTCAAATCCTTCGTTTGTAGTAATGAGATTGCCGTGAGTCTTGCACTGCGATTGTAGACATATTCCAGTGCGACAGTCTGAATTCTTGTCGCAGCTATTTTCTAAAGTGCAAACATTGTCGGATGAGCAATATCCCGGTGGAGGGCAGTCCCGATTATCGGAGCAGCTAAAAGGCACTTCTGGTTTACATCCCTGAGAAACAAGAATATTGCCAATAAGCAAAACAATAATACCTATGCTAGGTGTAGCAAGAATCGCCATCACTTCATCCTCTTGACAGTTGAGAAGTCAAGCGTAATTTAAATGCAGGTCTGGCAAAAACTGTCAACTAGTTTGTTTGCTATTCTGTTGTAACTATTCAGCTCGGTTTGCCAAATAGATAGAGACCTGGAGTACACTCAATTTACTTGGGTATTATGCCCGAAGCACAATTACCTCGCAGCCGCTAGCAGTAACAGTGTTTTCAAACCGAATACGTTCCGGGCTATTGGTCTGTTCTGGCCGACGATCGAAAATAACCAAAAATCCCTTTTTCAGCCCGAGGCGTAGCAAGTACTCATTGAGCTGCTCTAGACCAGCTACTAAAGGATCGGCACGACGAGGCGCCCAAATTTTCATCTCAATTGCTTCGCGTTGCCACTCTCGATGTACAGCGCCCCGAGGAGTATAGGGCCAGCGCACCAACAAATCGATACGCCCTCTTCCAACTCCATATTCGCGATCGATATAACCCCCGCCATTTACCACTCGCTGCAAAAACGCCATGAGCACCAGTTGAGGAACAACCTCGTAGTAGGCATTTTCTAACAGCAATATGCTTTCGTGCTCTCTCCAAAATGCCGCAAATTCAGTTAAAAGAAGTAGGAAATCCAGCGTACCATCTTCACGAACAAATTTTTTCCGATCGAGAGGCAAAGCAAGCTCGTGTTCTTCAGCAAGAACCCGGGCAATCACCTCGCGATAAATGGGATTGGCGATACGAACAGGCAGGTCTTTGGCCACCAGTCCGAGATCTTGAACGTATTGAAAATCGTCATGAAAAGTAGCCCCCACATGTAGGGTTCCCGCCAATATGGGTTTTAGAACTCGGCTTACCCTTGGTTCCGCTAGGCGAGCTGCCAAGGAATCTAGATGAGTCTGGCCTGCTCTTATTAGCTGTTCGGCGGCTTCTTCAATATGATCAGTGAGAATAGGAAAACCCGGCCTGTGCGGTACACCTAGTTTTTCTACTAATTGCCGAGCAAGAGCATTGGTTAGCCAAGGCTGGCCTTGAGTAAGTTCGAAAATGCAGTTAATTGCCTCCGATGAAAAGGGGGCAAATGCTTCTCCAGTGGTGTCAATATTGTACTGACTCAACAGGGCTTGAACCTGGCTAGGAGAAAAGTCGTCTAAGCGCAAAGATTCTACTTTGATATTGAATGGACTGGCGGTTCCTAACCGATCGCTGCCGCCACTAATCGTCTTGTAATCACGCACGTCTCGCAATCCACACAGAACGGCAGCGGCAGGGAAGCGTGCTGGTCGCTTGGGAAAGCCAGCGCGTAGTTGCCGCAATACCGAACGCAGGCTTTCTCCGCGAAGGGCGTCGATTTCGTCGAATAGGAGCGCCAGCGGTAATGGGCAATGGCGCGCCCACCACTCCAGCCCGGCTTGAAGACGTTGGCCTGCGGGGGCATTAGGCCATGGTTGCGGAGGACGAAGGTGAGAAGAAAAGCAGTCGGCAGCCTCGCGGTAAATAGTTTCTAATAGAATAAGCTCAGCTTGTCCGTAGTCATCGCCTGCTGGCTCGGCGGCTTCACAGGAAAAGTAAAGCGCGGCAATTTTTGCACTACCAGAGACCGATTGCGCCAGCGCTCGCATAGTAGTGGTTTTTCCCGACTGGCGCGGCGCGTGAACTACAAAATACGCCCCTTCTTCAATCAGTCTTCGTGCCTCTGGAAGCCTTGGTTCGGGGGGCACAATATAATGCAATGTCGATTCACAAGGACCAGCTATATTAAACCGCTTCATTGCCGTATCGTAGAAGGAACAAACAATATTGGCAAGAGAATGCTTCTTTATCTGAATTTAACCTAGTCGGCGATATAAGAACCAAATCAATCCCGCAATTATTAATATCCAAAACAAAACATCCCAAATTTTTTGCAGCCTAGTCTTATGCCTAATCTGCTTTTTTCCTACACCAGCAACACTTTGGAAACCTCCCCGAAGCGAACTCATTACTCCGCTTCCGCGGTTTTCTTCGGCAACTCTGACCGAATGCCCAGGGGAACGGTTTTTAAGGTTTTTCCTTTTGGCACTTTTACCCATTTTTTATCCTTTGTTTTTCCGACGTTGTTTTATTTGCTCCAATTTTTGTTTCAAGTCTTTTTCTAATCCGTTTTCAGTTGGCTGGTAATAACTTGCCCCACGCAAAACCTCAGGCAAATATTCATCGGGCACGAAATTTCCTTCAAAATTATGAGGATATTGATATCCAGCACCGTATCCTATTTTTTTCATGAGGGAAGTAGGCGCATTACGAATATGCATCGGCACTGGTAAAGGCCCCTTTTCTAAAACATCTTTACGTGCCGATGCATATGCTTTGAGAGCAGCGTTTGATTTTGGAGCCAAAGCAAGATAGGCAACCGTACTGGTCATTGGCAATACTCCTTCTGGTAAACCCACCAATTGCACCGCGCGCAAACAATCAACTGCCACTGACAATGCGCGAGGGTCAGCATTGCCAATATCTTCACCGGCAAAAATTACCATTCTTCTTAAAAGAAAAATGGGATCTTCCCCAGATTCCAACATACGAACCAAGTAATAAACAGCCGCATCGGGGTCGGAGCCACGCATCGATTTAATAAATGCTGATATTATATTGTAATGCTCGTCACCTGATTTATCGTATAAAAGGGTTTTGGTTTGCAAAGCCTCTTCTACCTGAGCAGTATGAATATGCCCTATGCCGCCATTAACTTTTACATTCGCCGCGGCTACCTCCAGGGCCGAAAGCGCTCTTCGCGCATCTCCAAAAGAGGCTCGCGCCAAGTGGGCAATTGCTTGCTCGCTGATTTCTACCTGACCATTTAATCCTTGTGAATGAGTTAAGGCTCGGCGAATTAGTGAAGTAATCTCTGATTCCCCCAACGGCCGTAAAGAAAGCACTCGACAGCGGGACAATAAAGCGGAGTTCACTTCGAATGAAGGGTTTTCAGTAGTAGCCCCAATAAGAGTGAGCGTTCCTCGCTCTACGTGAGGCAGCAATGCATCTTGCTGAGTATTATTAAAGTGATGAATTTCATCTACAAAAAGAATAGTCTTTTGCCGACGTGCAACCCACCGATCTTTGGCGCGAGAAACCGCTTCCCGAATATCTTTGACTCCCGCCAGTACTGCGGAAAGCGATTCAAAAGCGCTGCCGGTTTTGCCGGCAATCATTCGTCCCAGGGTAGTTTTGCCAGTTCCTGGCGGTCCCCAAAAGATTAGGGAAGGAACGCGATCATTCTCTAAGGCTCGCCTTAGAAGCTTCCCCTCCCCTAAAAGATGTTCTTGCCCCACCACTTCTTCCAGGGCACGAGGGCGAACTCGCTCTGCTAAGGGCGCGTTAGAAAGGTCTTGCTCGGCGGCGTGAGTAAATAAGTCGTTTTTCATTAGAAAACCCGGAAGAGTTTTTGACATATTTAGTGGTCAACATCAGAAATTTCCAGATTGGGAGTTGCCCATGATCGAAATGTTTCATGTCACCAAGCGCTACGATGGACCGGTTCCGGCTCTATGTGATGTAAATATCTCTATCGGCAAGAGCGAATTCGTTTTTCTTACCGGACCCTCAGGCGCTGGAAAAAGCACGTTGCTTAAATTAATCTTTTGCGCAGAAAAAGCAACCAGTGGCCAAATCATGGTCACCGGTCGCAATGTTACTCACCTCAAAGATTCGGAAATTCCCTTTCTACGCCGCAAAATAGGAGTAGTTTTTCAGGATTTCAAGCTACTTGCAGGCCGAACAGTACACGACAATGTGGCCCTGACTCTTGACGTATTAGGCATTAGTCGCCGGAACGCTAACCGCCGGGTTTCGGCCATACTAAAGCAGGTAGGACTAAACAACAAGAGCCGTGCTCTTTCTCCTCAACTTTCGGGAGGAGAACAACAGCGAGTAGCTATTGCGCGCGCTTTGGTCAATAACCCCGCTATATTGCTTGCCGACGAGCCCACCGGCAATCTCGATCCCAAACTGACTTTTGAGGTAATGGACCTGCTACATGACTTTTCTGCTCGCGGTACTACAGTAGTAGTAGCTACTCACAACCGATCTCTTCTGCAACGCTACCGCAAGCGAACCATTTCGCTAAGTGGCGGTCGCGTGGAAAATGATGATCAATTTCCGCGAGACCTATAGCCATAGATTAATCGGCTGAAGCAACTTAGGTTGGCAATGTCGCTCGCGGTTTATGAAGCCCTTCTCTTAACGCAATGGACATTCCAATTAACGAGCCACCCCTTATAACAAGCTCAATTCCAATTACGATTCCCACTACCCAGATAGAAGATGCTGGCCAGGTTGCAAAAATGCCAATTCCCAAAAGAACTGCCACTACTCCATACGCGAAATCCCAACCCCAAAGCGGATAACGATCAACAATTGAGGTCAGACCGCGAAATAATCCACTGGTAAACAAAAAAGCGGCCAAGAGAAAACTCGCTGTTGCTAATCCGGCCATTGGACGAGTCACGAACAGAAAGCCCACCACTAGAGAAAGCAGGCCACTTAAAAAGGGAAGCAGAAAGGATCTTTTGCGATTTTTGAAAGCAAAGAATATTTCTACCAGCCCAGCGGCCATAAAGAGCACTCCAAATACCAAAATAGTCGCTAAGCCAGCTACTCCCGAAGCAATCAATGCAAGTATTCCTAGGGCTACTACCAATATCCCCAAAATAAATGGGCCGCCCCAAAAGGTTGATGTTTCCCGTCTTGCCTGTCCCGATGGAGTAGGCGTTTGTGTTGAGCCAGGCGCTTCCATGAGTCTCCCTCCTTGGTTCCCGTTTTCCTGCCTTGCCCTCAATAGCTAGTGCACGCACCAACTATTCTGTGCACGTTTTCACTCCTTAAGCTTGTAGAAGCTGCCTGGTTGTGGCAACCACTAGGAACTAAAAAGCCTCACTCATACGGGACAGGAACTGGCGTATGCCCAAGCAAAAGTTCATACACCTTCAAATTCTATATGCTATCGCCGGGTTAGCTGTAGTGCTCATGCCAGAAATTGTGAGCCCCAGCACTTCCAGACTGACTCTTCTGGCGCCCAATTTCAGTAGTAATGATACTTTTCTTTTCCCTCCCCTGCTTGCATTAATAGCGGGTGTTCTAACCGCCCTTACACCCTGCGTATATCCGCTAATACCAATCACCTTGGCGGTTTTCGGAGCAAAAAAGACGACCAGCCGGCTGCGAACTATTTTTTTGACTGCCACCTACGGCCTAGGCCTTACTCTTACCTACACTAGTTTAGGAATTGCCGCCGGCCTTTCGGGAAAGGCCATGGGAAACATTCTTGCCCACCCCCTGGTTCCCTTTTTTCTTGCCGTATTATTTGCATTACTTGCCGCCTCAATGTTTGGAGTCATTCCTTTATACTCGTTTTTTGCTCGACTACAGAATCCATTAGCTTCTATGAATCGAGGGGGGCTCTGGGGCGCATTTTTAATGGGCTTGATAGCTGGATTAGTTGCCGCTCCCTGTACCGGACCAGTCCTATCGGGAATTCTTCTGCAGGTTGCTTCTGCGCAAGACATTAGTTGGGGAGCTTTACTACTGTTTTCTTACTCTCTAGGGATGGGAACACCCTACTTTTTGATAGGCGCTTTTTCGCTGCGACTGCCAAAATCCGGCGCCTGGATGGACGCCGTAAAGTCATTGCTGGGTATTTTTTTATTAAGCTTAGCTTTTCTATATTTACGCGATGCTAGTCTCATTCTTAGCGAAGCAAGCAATTCAATACCCTATGGTGCCTTTATTTGTGGGCTTCTGATATTTACCGGATTGGTAATTGGCGCTCTTCATCGTCAATTTACTGGCTATTCTGCCAACAGTATTCTCAAGTGGATAGGGATTGCGCTCACCACCATGGGAATTGCTTTGCGCCCTGGCGCTCCCTTAGGGCTTCCAGTTTTTCCGGAACTCAATTGGCTTACTCAAGAAAACCTGGCGCTGACTCGTGGACGCCAGGAACGAAAACCAGTGCTTATTGATTTTTCCGCGAAATGGTGTGGCGCTTGCAAGCAAATGGAACGTGAAGTTTTCACCGACCCCGATTTTATTAAGGAGTCCCAGCGTTTTGTGCTTCTTCGCATTGATGGAACCGTAATAACGCCAGAATTGGAAAAAATTTACCACAAATATCGCATCCAAGGTTTTCCGACTCTTATTTTTTTAGGTTCTGATGGAGTAATTATTCATGAATTAAACATACAAGGTGTGGTCACAACCTGGGAGCTGGTTAGCACCATGAAGAAAGTGTACTAATTTACGGAGAAAAAATGCAGAAATCGTCGTCAGCGCCTGCCTCGCTATCACCAAAGCCAAAAAGAATGATCATAGCTGTTTTACTGGTTTCGTTATTGGGAGAACCCTGCGCTTTTCAAAGATTGGTTTCCGTAGAGGGCGGTCTTCCCTCAGAAGACGAACTAACTGAAAATTTAAAAAAACAAGTCAATATCATAAATCCGTCAGTTCAGCCTCAAAAAGTAAAGAAATTCGCTCAAACTTTTCATTTACTTCTTACAAAAAAAATTTATACCGCTAAACGACTTCAAAATTACGAAATTTTATTGGGAATTCTATTAATTACCGCCTATTCTTTAATATTCATGCTTTCTATTCGGTCCTTGCGTCGCTCTTTCTCATCATTCAAGATTTTTTCTATGACTTGTCTTTTCGTTCTTCCCATACGTACAGCTTTGGGAGCATTAGATTTAGCCCAGTCGCGCCAGTTATCACCAGCGGTTGAATCATTTATTTTTTCATACCTTCACGATCTTAGCGGAATTTCAGAAAAAGATGCGCAAGTCATGGCCTATTGGGGCTCTCTAGGAGGGTCTTCCCTTCAGGTAGTGTGGACTTTTGGAATATGCATCTTTTTCTTCTACGCATCCCGTTACTTTCAACGTGAAGACGTGGTTGCCTGGGGCAAACAAGTTCCATCGTAAGTATTGGCTTAGGCCTCTCCCAAATTGCAGGCTAGCCGCTATTGCGAGCCTGCAGAGGGCTGGAAACTCGCAATTCAGCCGCCCGCCCCTCGGTTTCTATTTGAACCTCTACCGAATCTCCATCGATCTGCACGTACTTCGAAATGACATTCGCAATTTCCCGTCGCATCTCTTGAAGCTTGCCGCCTTCCAACCCGACCCGATCATGAGCCAGAACTAAATGAAGACGACCTTTGGCTACCTCGCGACTCTTTGACTTCCCTCGAAAAATATTCCACATGCGAGAACTCCTTAAGCCGCATCGGCTGACGAAAATCCGAGGGCTCGACTAATCCGAGCGAAGAAACCACCGCTGGTTTCGCGTTCGCTTTCGACCTCATAACCACCGACTAAGCGCTTAGCAATTCTGATAAACTCGCGTGCTGCTTGTGACTTACCTTCGAGTACCGCGGGCATACCTTTGTTGGTCGACGCAACTACATGCTCATCAAGAGGAATTGCCCCAAGCATCTCTAGAGCAAGTATTTCAATTACGTCAGCCTGGGACAGCATATCGCCCTTTTTTACCAGACTGGGCGAGGTCCGGTTTACGATTAGCCGAGTAGTAATACCTTTTGCTGCCATCAGACCAACCACGCGATCGGCATCTCGAATAGAAGAAACCTCGGGAGTAGCAACCACGATTGCTTCATCAGCTCCAGCGATTGCATTCTTGAAACCCTGCTCAATTCCTGCTGGACAATCAATAATGACATAATCATGGGTTCGTTTAAGATCGCCAATAAGCTTCTTCATGTCTTCAGGGGTAACTGATTCCTTATCGTCGATTTGCGAAGCAGGTAATAGCCACAGATTTTCCAATCGCCGATCTCTAATGAGGGCTTTCTGAGCAGCACATTGACCCTTAACGACATCAACCAAGTGATAAACAATACGGTTTTCCAAGCCCATGACCACATCAAGATTACGCAGCCCAATATCAGCGTCAATTAGCGCCACACTTTTGCCTAGCTGGGCGATAGCAGCGCCAAGGTTACAGGTGGTGGTAGTTTTACCTACTCCCCCCTTGCCTGAGGTAATGACAATTGCTCGACTCATTTTTTTCTCCTACATTGTAGCGGCAAGGCCGCCAGGAAGTCGTCCACAATAGCGCTCGACCACAATGGTTTTGCCAGTGAGGTAGGCAATCTCCGCCCCATCGCTAGGACGATCGGAGTCATCGGCTCGTGCCACCACATGCCCGATTCGGAGCTGCTGAGGTTGAAGCGACAACGCGATGATAAAACCCGACTCACGCCCGATTGCTGCGTGTGCTACCCCGCGTAAGCGTCCAAGAATTACAATGCTCCCAGTAGCGCGAACATGCGCCCCAGGATTAACATCGCCAATCACGATCATATGACCAGGGTGCTCTACAATCACGCCAGAACGAACAGGCCCGATCACTAGACGAGATTCTGGAAATGCAGCAGTTGGCGACTCCCCCTGAACAGGGATGGCTTGCAGTAACCCAATTTCGGCGCTATTGGCCGCTGACGAAGGAATTTCAGAGCGGTTACGCTTGCAAATCTCTACCAATTTTAGAGCGAAGCGATTAGCTACTTCTTCGAGGCAAGTAAACGCACCATTTGGTAGCGCACTATCAAACGTAACCCGCACAGTGTTGCCAGCAAAAAAGTCTGGCCCTTCGGCGAACAACTCGGTCAGTCGTGTGCGAAGCAAATCAGCCGAGGGGGTTCCAGAAATCGAAATCTCTAAACCGTGGGAAGTTCCGCGGAGCGCGATATTTGCTGAAGCGCTGACACCGCTTTCCTGTTTCATAGCCGCAATTGCGACATCAGATTGGCTCATGATGGACCTCTAAACAGGGATGCCAGGTGAATGGACCTAATTACACCGCGACAGGGATAGCTGGCAAGTGCTAAGTCGTCACTAAAACAAAATAGTGCCTCCTACAATAAAATAATTGGAGGGTCGAGTTTTGCGCAGGTAAGGTTCTTCCGGTTGATGCCATTGCACCAAGAAGTTTGACAGTTGCCCATAGATAGGAAAATACACCTCTATGCCTTCTCTTAATCGATTGCTCATTTTGACCACTAGCGGCGCAACTTCCCTTCTTTTGAGCATGGCGGCTTTTTCGTCCCCGCCCTCTCTCAGTCCTACTCTGGAATCAGCCAAGGCAATATTTCTTTCTCAAGGCCCATCGCAGGCGTTACTGAAGTTGCCAGAAAATCGTCAGGCCTCTTTGGAAGAGCGCTTTTTCCGTGCTTTTCTTATCTTGGAAACCAAAAACTACGCTCTGGCGGGCCAAGAATTTTCATCATTAGCAAAATCTTATCCTCTTTTATCCGATCGTTCGTATTTTTTGGCAGCATCTGCTTGGGAAAAAGCCAATAACTTATTAAAGGCGGAAACAAACTATCGTTCAGTTTCTAAATTTTCGGTCCAGTATGTTGATGCTAGACGCAAACTAGCTTCTGTCCTGCAGTCCCAAGGAAAAAACAAGGCTGCATTGACGGTGCTCCAACCCCTTTATTCGAAACATAAAAATACACCTTCTTGTTCTCTTTTATTAGAAATAGCTTTATTACAAGAAAAATTGGGACAAAAAACAAAAGCCGCTCATCTATATTTAAAAATTTGGAGCCAATACCCACTTTGTGGTTCGGGCTCCAACTCCAACAATATTTTGAATCATGCTCGAAGGCTTGGCATCAAGCCACTAATGAAACACCATATTTCGCGTGCAGAAAAATTTTTAGAAGCGCACCATAGCAAAGAAACCGTAAAAATTTTACGCCCAATTCTCAAATCCCCAGACTCTTTGAAAGATCTCAGCCCTGAATTGCGTTGCCGAGCACAATTTGCTTTGGGCAAGAGTTTTCGCAATTTACGCAAACATTCGCAAGCACTACCTATGCTAAATTTAGCAATGCATTCCTGCAAAACTAACCAAGCTATCTGGACAAAAGCTATTTATGTAGCCGCCGTTTCCGCAAGCATTATTCAGCCAGAAAAGGCAATGGAGTTATACAAAACTTTGGCTCAAAAAAAACCCGATCATTCTTTTGCTGATGATGCTCTATTTGCTCAAGCCGAGCTTCATCTGCGACAAGACAAAATTGTCGAAGCCCAATCGGTTTTGGAATCTTTGGTTAAAAAATATCCCCGAGGCGATTTTCACGACGAAGCATTATTTAAATTGTTTTGGATTGCTAGAAGCCAAAAGAAATGGAAAAATGCTATTTCATATTTGGATAGTTTGATTAAAAAATCCCACTCCTCAGCGGACCGCGCTCTTTATTGGAAAGCCAAAACATTAGCTACTGATGGTCAACCCCAAGAGTCAATCCAACAATACCAAACTCTAATTAAACTATATCCGTATAGTTTTTATTCTTCCATGGCTCGCGCAACTCTTACTCAGTCGCGCCCTCAACTTTTGAAAGTATTGAATGTGGGCTTACCACCATCCGCTGCTGATAATCGGACATACTCCCTAGGCTCTTTGCGCAGCAACCACCATTGGAAGGCCGCGCAAGTTCTTTTTGCTTTGGGACTCGACAAGTGGGGCGCCGAAGAACTTATGGCTATTAATCGTTCAGCACTAAAAGCAGAAAAAGAATCTTTGTTTGTTTTCCTTAACTTGCTTCAAAAATCTTCCCAGGCTCCATTAGGCTATTCTTTAGCCAGACAAGCTTTTTCTGAGGAGTTAGCCAAACCTGCGCAGCCAGAAACTCTTCCTTTCTGGAAGCTTTCCTACCCTTTGGCTTTTCGCGACTCGGTAGTGACTCACTCCAAAGTAGCCGGAATCGATTCGGAGCTCTTGCAAGCGCTTATTCGAGAGGAAAGCGCATTGCAACCTACCATTCGATCTTGGGCTGGAGCAGTGGGATTGTGTCAGCTCATGCCATCTACTGCTAACCAAGTAGCCCGCTGGCTAAAGTTACCTAGCCCCATGCCTTCAGCAAAATTGCTCGATCCCCATACCAACCTGCAACTGGGCGCCCATTATCTGGCTCGTTTATTAAAAAAATGGAATGGAAGCCTTCCTCTCGCGCTGGCTTCTTACAATGCCGGAAGCAGGGCAGTACAGCGCTGGCTTACTAATTTCCAAGGAAATTCTTTAGACGAATTTGTAGAGGAAATACCTATTGATGAAACCCGCAACTACGTCAAACGAGTCTTAAAATCCTGGGCAACCTACAGGCTCTTATATGGGCTAACCCTGCCCACCAACTTGGGACCTTTTCCTTCCAAAGCGGCTTCACTCGACTAGACGCCAATTTTGCGCTATCGAAATGAACATGCTCATGGTAAACACTAGCGTCTTGGTTCTAAATCGCCTTTACCAGCCAGTGCATATTACTACTGTGCGGCGAGCTTTTATTATGCTCTACCAAGGGGTAGCCCGAGCGGTCGATGAGCAATACCGCCTTTTTGATTTTAGAAGTTGGTCCGAGCTGTCGGCTAAGCTTACCGGAGATTGCATTTCCACTGTTGAACGTAAAATTCGCGTACCCCGGGTCATTCTGCTTACCGCTTATGAAAGATTGCCCAAAATCCGCATTCGCTTTAGCCGCTTCAACATTTATTCTCGGGATAACAATACGTGCCAGTACTGCGGCAAGGTTTTTCCTCGCCATGAGCTCAATCTAGACCACGTGATTCCCCGGTCTCGCGGAGGTGAAACCAGTTGGGAAAACGTAGTCTGTTCTTGCGTTGCCTGTAACTTAAAGAAAGGGGGGCGTACCCCTCGTGAAGCAAGCATGAAACTATTGCGCCTCCCTTCTCGACCGCGATGGAACCCGCTATTCCAGTCGTTAAAAACTCCCTATCGTGAGTGGTTGCCATTCATCAGTCTTGCTGATGCTAGCTACTGGAATACCGAGCTAATTCGTGATTAACCCCTACCCTGATTAGCCCCTACTGATTAGCCCCTAATTGATAAGACACCTTTAACGACACAATTAAGAACCCGATAAGAACCCTTCGATGAAAAAGCCAATTGAACAGACTTGCTGCAAACTTCTCGGCCTTCCTCAAAACTCTTCGCACGAAGAAATAGAAAAAGCTTTCCGAAAAACGCTTGATTACTGCGGACCTAGTTCTAACACTCGCGGTGGCCTCGACGTGATGGAAGCTTTGCGTTGTTTACGTAAAATTCGCGACGAATACTGGAAATCTTTGCGCAAAAGTCCTAGACAAACGCTTCCTTTGCGACCTCAGCCCTTTCCATGGCAAGGTAGCTGCCCAGATGATCCCTTTCGAGAAGAGCAATTTAACGCTTGGTCTGCTTCGCAAGCTGGTGAAGATTGTTCCTCCAGCTCTAACCAATCATCAAACCATGCCTCCCATAACTCTGAAGACTTGTTACCAATCCCCGAGGTGTTTTCCTTAGCCCCAGATATTTCGAATTTGCCAGCCAACCAGAGCTATACGTTTACGCTTGGTTTGCCGCATTCAGAAGACCAGGCAGCAAGTACTGCTGAGTGCCAAGAAAGTCAGGTTGGAAACCACCTAGAATCAAAGGCGGACTCACCAAGAACCTTTCCCGAAATTCCAAGTGATAGCGATACCGTGTTCTGCGGCAAGTTGCTGCGAACTATAAGAGAAAGCCAAGGGCTTTCTGCCAACGACATGGTAGAACGCATTAAGATTAGTCCGACCAATCTTGCCAACATCGAGGCTGATCGCTACCGCGCTTTACCGGCTACTGTTTATCTGCGTGGCTTCCTGATAACTATTGCGCGAGAGCTAAAACTAGACCCTATGCGGGTAACCAAAAGTTATTTAGACCTGGTCTCTAAAGAGCTCAGTTGACACTTCCTTGGCAAAGCTACTAAAATTATTGTAATTATTTTTGGAGAACATAATGACCGACAAAGAGAAGGCCAAAGCAAATTTGGTGGCCCGCGCAATTGCGTCGGATATTTCCATTTATAACGAAGCGCTCATCGCTCAGGGAATTGCCAAAGACAATTTCTTTGATGCTTTAAAAGAGTTCATCGATGAGGGACGCGACCTTTATAAAAAACGTGTTTCCGAAGAAATATACACCACTACGAATTTTTATGATCGAGCAATAGTGGATGTCATCCTTGCTCGTAAAGGCAGTATTAAGTCGAAAATTTGGTAGTCTTTCATACTTCTACACTCTTGCTTACTCGCCAGCATAAAGTCCCACCGGAAGCGCAGGGGCAAAGACTTGACGCATTTTTAGCGGCGGTAGAAAAAGAATTCTCTCGTTCCCGTCTTAAAGCTCTGATCGAGAAAGGGGCGATTAAACTCAACGGCCAGCCTTGCAAACCTTCCAAATTGCTTTCTGGCGGAGAAATTCTCGATTTATATTTAGAGCCACCGGCTCCGGCGGTTCTGACTCCCGAAAATATTCCTTTAGACATTTTGTTCGAGGACCACGACATAATTATCGTGGCTAAACCCGCAGGAATGGTAGTTCATCCTGGAGCTGGCAATTCTTCGGGGACTCTTGTGCACGCACTTCTTGCTCATTGCAAAGACTTGGAGGGAATAGGAGGCGAACTAAGGCCAGGAATTGTGCACCGCTTGGACAAAGAAACTAGTGGTTGCCTAGCAATTGCTAAAAACGAGCTGGCTTTAACCCGGCTACAAGCGCAATTCAAAAGCCGTACGGTAGAAAAAACTTACCTGGCTTTAGTACATGGCACCCCACCTCTTGAGGGACGTTGGGAGACCCTTCATGCTCGACATCCCACCAATCGCCAGCGCTTTACTAGTCGAGTCAACAAAGGCAGAAAGGCTATTACTAATTGGAAGGTAGATAAACAGTTTGAAACTACCGCCCTAGTAAGAATTGCCTTACTCACCGGAAGAACCCACCAGATTCGCGTACACTTTTCTGAGGCTGGCTTCCCTCTTCTACACGATAGTCTTTACGGAGGAGTTCGCCGAGAACAGCGTCTTTCTTCAATATCTACCGCTCGGCGCGCTGCAGAAATCTTAGGCAGGCAAGCATTGCATGCCCTCCGCCTGGTACTTAGGCATCCATCCTCCGGCCATCTTCTTGCTTTAGAGGCACCTCTTCCAGTGGACTTTAGAAACGCTGTAATGGTGTTAGAGAGTTGCAGTAAGGAGCAGAATAAGGAAAACTCGCTAATATGAAGTCCAAAATTGTGCTGCTCTGCATTCCTGATGCCCATATAAATCGCCTGCAAGAAGCTCTTCGACAGGCCAATTTTGAATCAGTAGCGGCACAGGACATAACCGATTTAGCCATCTCGGAGCAAGATGATTGCCATGCCATAATTGCCGATTTAGATGACCCGGAATCACCTGCTCATGCCCAAATAGAGTTCGTGCGCGAAGTCAAAGGCATCAATGCGCCGCTAATTTTATTCACTCAACTAGAAGAAGAAAAAGATAAAGAGCATAAAGCTTTAACCTTCCAAGCAGCAGGAATACTCTGCCCCTCAACCCCGATTGCCACCCTGGTGCAAGTACTTAGCGAGGCGAAAAGCAAAACTCCCCCGGTCAGGAAACGAATCATGATTGTTGATGACAGCGAGATAACCGGGTTGATTATCGAGGCCGAGTTAAAAGAAAAGTTCGATGTCACGGTAGTTGAAAACGTAACGAAAGCAGCTCGATTAATTTTAAAAAAGGAAACTAGACCCGACCTTGTCTTGCTGGATGTACGCATGCCTAATGTCGACGGAGTCCATTTCTGCAGGTTCTTAAAAAGCAATTTCATGTTTCAGGGAATCAAAGTAGTGCTCTGTAGCGGACTAGAAATCAGTCAGCTACAAGTTGCGGCGAAAGAATGTTGTGCAGACGGTTTTGTAGCCAAAGATCAATTACTTTCTAAATGGGTAATTGGACAGATGAATTCTGCAGCCGAAGAACAGGAATACTAGGGCGTGTCCCTATATCAGACACCACGCCCTCCGTCATTCCCGCTTTCGCGGGACTGACGGAGCGGCGATGTCTGATATAGGGACATGCCCTAATCTGTCCCGCAGCGTTTATTGCAAGCGTCTACTACGAGTTTCGTCTACTGCAAGCCTCCACCATGAAGAAGCATGATGGGATCGATTCCCATGTCCCGCAATACCGAATCCCAGATATGAGAAACAGGAGTCTTCAGCACATGCTTACTGGAAGGTTCAGCAGTAATCCACGCCCCTTCCCGTAGTTCATGCTCCAACTGCCCAGGTCCCCAACCGGCGTATCCCAAACAAAGCCGAAAATGCTCGGGAGATCCCCGGAATAGCATTTTCAAGCTTTCCAAAGAACCCGATACATACATGCCCTCAAACAAAGGAATAGCCTCGGGCACCTCGGTTCGGTTATGGAGAACAAAACCTCGTTCCGGCTCCACTGGTCCGCCCATAAAAACATGGGCGCGCCGGTAAGAATCATCCACAGCAATACTATGCCCCTTGGCAACCTCTGCAAGGTTCAAAGTAGCAGGACGATTTACCACTAGCCCCATAGCTCCTTGCTCGCTATGCTCCAGCATAAGCACTACCGAGCGTTGGAAATTGGGGTCGCCCAATTGAGGAACAGCAATTAGAAATCCTGGTGCAATCTCGCTCACTCCTCAAGCTTCCATTTTTGATGCCTGAGACGCAAGAGGCAAGATGCATTTTATTAGGAGATCCTGCTAAATTGCTCCCACCTATGAGCCAAAAATCCACTTCAGCAGCCAGTATTTACCAACAGCGTCTTCAGAAATCCCAGGCTTGTGAACGACGATTCCAGCGTTGGAGCTACTTCCTTTCCCAGATTCGCCTGCTCACTTTTTTAGGATTCGCAGGGCTTGCCTTGCTGGTCTGGACCAATCAAGTGGCTGCTTCGGCCATATGGGGTTCTTTGGGGTTTTTGTTGGCCTTTCTAGCTTCGGCAGTAGCCCATAATCGAACGCTCCGCAGAGCTAAATTCTTTCACTTTCAAGCCGAAGTTAATGAACGAGGACTGGCGCGCTTAGACAATCGTTGGAACGGTTTTTTGCATAAAGGAGAGCAATTTCTCGATTCCCAGCATCCCTACCTTCGCGATCTCAACATTTTTGGCGAGCACTCTCTGTTTCAGATGATCGACACTACCAGCACTAAACTGGGAGAAGGACAACTAGCTCATTGGCTTCGATTTCCTGCAACGACAAAAGAAATTCACGCCCGGCAACAAGCCGTTGGCGAGCTTGCCTCGGAAATCGATTTCCGCCAGCGTTTGGAAATAGAAGGAAAAATGCTGTCTAATGGAAAAGCAGATCCTACTCCTATTCTTTCCTGGGCCAAAGAATCGTTCTTTACCTTAAGCGGCGTATGGAAAAGTGTGGTTTGGATTTTGCCGTTGGCTACGGTTGCGCTTTTTACTCTTAGTAAGTGGATTCCTTCAATTTTCTGGATAACCACACTCATGTTGCAAGTAGTGGTAGCTTTGAGGTTTGGCCAAAAAGCCTTTGCTATCCGCAAAAAAATGAGCCCCGGAGAAAAGCTTTTTCATTACGAACACCTTTTTGCAGTGCTGGAATCGTGGACCCCTTTCTCGCCTTGGTTGAAAAACTGTCAAACAAAGTTGCATGCAGGTGGCGCTTCTCCTTCAAAAGAAATGAAAAAGCTAGCCAGAGCACTTGATTTTTTGCAAGTAGCCGATCAACCGCTTTTGCATATTCCTTTAGCAATACTAACGCTATGGGACGTGCATTGGATTCTTGCCTTACAAAAATGGAAAGAATCGTGCGGCTCGCAGCTTAACGAATGGTTTTCTGCTTTGGGCCAAATAGAGGCGCTATCCAGTTTAGCAGGAATATCTTTCGAGCATCCGGAATACTGTCTTCCCGAAGTTAAAGAAGGAACTACGCATTTCTGTGCCCAACATTTGGCTCATCCTCTTTTGTGCTCTCAAGGGCGGGTAGCCAATGACGTAAATTTAGGGCAACCAGGTTCCGTATTACTCATTTCCGGTTCCAACATGTCGGGAAAAACTACTCTTTTGCGCACTATAGGAATCAATGGGGTGTTGGCTTTGGCAGGCGCTCCGGTCTGCGCCCATTCTTTACAAATAAGTCCGCTCCAAATCTGCACTAGTATGCGTATTCAAGATTCTTTAGCAGAAGGGCTTTCTTTGTTTTATGCCGAGCTCTTACGGCTAAAACAGGTAGTTGATCTATGTCACGGTGGTCCTTGTTTGTTTCTTTTGGACGAAATTCTGCATGGAACCAACACCGCAGAAAGACAAAAAGCCTCTCATGCAATTCTACAAAAACTAGTGCATACCGGCTCTATTGGGGCAGTAGCCACTCATGACTTAGGACTCGCCCGTTTAGAGACTGACACTCAAGGCTTGGTACGTAACGTTCACTTTTCTGACCACCTTGTAGACGGAGAGATGGCCTTCGACTATCAAATGCGCCCAGGGGTGGTGACCAGCACTAATGCTTTAGCTTTACTTAAAAAAATCGGAATTGAGATTAGTTGATTCCAGCCCAAAATGATAAGCATTTAAAGACAATAAAGACACGGCCGACAGTCTTCGAGAGGTACTTGCTCTGCTTGGTCACGATGTTGACGTGGCCTATGATGGATATATTGGGATTAGTAAAGCAAAGTCGTCGAAATGCACTTAGCTAAACCGGTTGATGCTAATGTAATTAAACATCTATTAGCATAAGAATTAATCAAAAGCTTGAAGTACAGTCCAATATATGGCGACTTGCATCGTAAAGAATGTCGCCTCGTTCAAAAACCGGAATGCGTTTATTCTGAAACCCAAGATTTTCGACTAACTTATTAAAAACAATTTCCACTAACGAACGCAATTGAATAGTATCGTAAATATTGTATTCAACAAGCTTGCGCAACAATTGCGTGTCAGAATTTCGCTGAAATTCTTTCCAAAGAAAAACCGCATCTAGTCCATTAATACCATGCAAATGTTGTGGACGGGAAATACCAACTTGCTCTTCAATTTTTTTCAGCCCACCCCTTAATCCAACTTGACGACAAACAAATCGTAAGTCTAGATGAAGAGCTGGTCTCGGCAATTCTCCAAAATAAGAAGCCAGAACCGGCACGTCGAATCCAACGCCATTAAAAGTAATCCACATAGGCCATCGAGCCAATGCTTGGGGAACTTCTTGAAGATTGCGTCCATGGATAAACACCTCAAATCCCTGGGAATGAAAAAGGCTCACCACCGTGGGAGTTTGAGTTGATGTACCATCGGTTTCAATATCAAAGAAAACTACTTCGTCTTTAAATTCAGGATATAAACGCCAGCGTTCTCGCGAAGGCACCATTGTTGCAAGACGACATAGGTCACGCGCTTGAAATGCTTGCTTTGCTTCCTGAAGACCAATGCGCGCATTGCGATCTTGCGCAACCGAAAGAATAGTCTTGGGCGAAGATAGGTACCTGTCCCAAGTGTCAAAACCAGCAGCCCACAAGTCTTTTTCCCGGGAAGGGCCAATACCGCGAAGAATTTGAAAAGTACTACGAATCATGGCCGCTAAAACCGAAAAGAAGCTTGAACCGAGGTTGGCCCAGCCTGAAATTGTAAAGCCGATTTTTCTTTATCTTTACTCAGGTAACCGTTTTCCCATAAATACCAGATAGCTCCCCCAGCAAGAACAATTCCACCCCCACAAATAATGCCAATGCCACTTTTTCTAAGAAAAATGGCGCTCTCTTGCCTAGGAATAGACTCTTTTTGTTCAACTTGGGAATCATTTGCAGCATCATAACGAGAGTTACCCACTAAAACCAATATTCCGCCAACGACCATCGCTGCAGCACCAGTACCACCAACCAGCCAAGGCATTTTGCTGGTTTGGTGAACAGAAGTTCGAGGTTGACGTCCTGACTCAGGCATAGGCACTGTAAGCGCGCGTTTAGGAGCGGCGGGGACAGGAGAAGGTCTGAGACCACTTCTGTCTTTTAAGAATTTTATATGCTCTTCAACTGACTTGCGATCCTGCACCCTGGGTTCTTTCTCTAAATATTTCTCATAGTTATGGATAGCACACGACCAATCTTTCATTTCTTCGCATGCTCTCGCCAGATTGTATAGCAGTATGGTGTTTTCTGGCTCCAGCTTGTAGGCTTCGCGCGAATAGCGCGCCGCATCGGCATATCGTCCTTCGTTAAAAGCTTTAAAGCTTTGTTCATTCAAGAATTTGGCGTCTTCCGCAGCGGTTGCCCGTTCCGATAACAAAACCACCCCTGAAATGACAATAGTTAGAGCCAATCCTCTACTTCTCGGAAGACACAGAGCTTTAAGCATGAAACTCTGTCCCAATTCTCCAATCAGGTTCTTCATGCCCCTAGCTCTTTGTCAGAAATTATGGTTGACGTTCAACATCGTTGACGTTCTACCATATGCTGCTGACAGATTTAAGTAATTACTCTACATATACTCGCATTAGCGCCCGATGCACTATGCAGTATTCAATCGAGGAGTATAGTCCTACAGGAAGTTTTCGCAAACTAGGAACAACTGACTGAAAAAAATGAATACTTACCCGACTCCAATTCCCAAATCGATTGGGAGATATGAAGTATTAGGCCACCTAGCCACCGGAGGCATGGCAGAAATTTTTCTTGCGCGCCTTAGCGGCCCGGGAGCATTCGAGCGCCCCATTGTTCTTAAGCGAATTCTGCCACATTTGGCACGTAACCCTTCTTTTGTAAGCATGTTTCTCGACGAAGCGCGCATTGTTTCTGGCATTCGCCACCCCCAAGTCGTACAGGTACAAGAACTGACCTACCACGACCAAGACCTTTTTCTGGTCATGGAATACATCGAGGGTGAAAGTTTAGGCGGCATCATGCGCAGGTTGTCGACTCGCTCAGAAACCCTGAGTTACACGTTAGGAGCCTACATTATAGCCGAGGCTTGCGCGGGATTACACGCCGCGCATGAACTCACCGACACTTCGGGGATTAGTCAGCACGTAGTTCACCGAGACATCTCCCCACAAAACATCATGGTTTCCTACGCTGGCGAGGTAAAGGTTCTCGATTTTGGCATTGCCAAGTCGGTTGACCGCTCAACCCACACAATGGGAGACCAGCTTAAGGGGAAACTGGAGTACATGTCACCCGAGCAGTGCCAGAATCTTCCCCTAGATAGACGATCGGATATCTTTGCTCTGGGCATTGTTTTGTATGAGTTAACGGTTGGGCGCCGTCTTTTCAAAAGAGAAAGCCCTTATCTTACTTTTCAAGCCATATGCAATGAGCGCGTTCCCAGACCTTCCGAACTAGTGCTTGGATACCCTGAACTAGTAGAAAAAATTTGCATGCGCGCTCTTTCCCGCTTGCCAGAAGATCGCTATTCCAGCGCCTTGGAAATGCGGCGTGACTTAGTAGCGGCACTCCGGGTACTAAACAGCGGCGAGCTTGAAGACGTAACTCTTTCTAGGTTAATGCAAGACCTTTTTGCTGATCGCATCGAAGAAAAGCGAGAAATGCTGCATAACGTTACTAGTGGATCGCAAATTACCCAAATACCACCGGCAGAGACTGACCAGGGAGTTTGTATTCCTGATGTGACCATTGCCATGAGCCCCATGGAGCCACCGGATGAAACTGTAAGAATTATTATTCCAGACTCGACCAAAAAGTTTTCTCCACCTGTAAAACGAAAACAAATTTCCAAACCAAAATATAAATTAATCTTAGGCACCGGAGCCGGAGCTGTTGTATGTGCTATTTTACTTTTGGTGATTAGGCCCACCTCGCAACCACCGCCTGCTAATTCTCCTGCCTCTCCAACCGAATCTAGCAAAGTCGAAGCAGCTACGCCCCTCCCACCAACACCAGTTGAACCAGCAGATCCGGTAACGGTTACTAGAAACACTGTTGAACCGGCAGCCATATCAAGCGAACCTGCTCCAGAGCTGCAACTGGTAACCTTACAAATCGATTCCATTCCCAAAAACGCGAAAATAATTATCGACGGAAAGCTCCAGGGACTCACCCCTAAAAAGCTACAGATAAGACGCAGCGAAAAACCAATAGTGGTCAAGTTTTATCACCGAAGGTATCAACTGGCAACGCGAGAGATTTTTCCATTAGCCAATGACCAAGTATTTGTTCGGTTATCTCCCAAACCTAAGGCTAAGGCTAAGACTAAGCTTAGAGCTAAACCTAAAGCCAAGCAGCCGGCAAAAGCCCCTTCTTCTTTAAAAACGGACGAATTTATTCGCTTTCCCCCACCTTCCACCAAGACCTTAAAAGACTAGGCATTGCGAACTCTCGCCCCGCCCCTCTTTATCCAGCGCTCTGAAATGAAATAAGTAAACAGAAAACGGTTTTATTAGGTGCTCCTAATGAAAAGTAGCACTATAATCCCCGCGCTATGAACAATGAATTCGCCGATTTAGAGAATAGCCATACTGAGGTCCGTCCTTCCGCCCAAGCTTCTAGCTCACATGGGGCGTTCCGTCTGCTGGTTACCGAAGGCCGTGATGTAGGTCTTTCTTTAACTTTCGATGACGACGAGCCCTCTCCCATATTAATAGGGCAAAGTCCGGCATGCGCCTTGAGGCTTTCGGACCCCCAAGTTTCGCGCCGTCACGCTGAGCTGGAGATTACTGGCGATTACTTGCGGATAAGCGACCTTGATTCTACTAACGGAACTTTTAGTTGCGGCTTGCAAATTCGCGAAGCGCTGCTCCGAGGCGGCGAGCTTTTGCAGTTAGGCTCTACTGTTTTGCGAGTAGAACGGCGCATGGTTTCTTCGGTCAGCGAATCAGCTCTGAAGACTAGGTTTGGTCCAGTGATTGGGTCAAGCCGGCCTATGCAGCGACTATATCCACTAATTGAAAGATTAGCCGCCACTGATGTACCGCTAGTCATAGAAGGTGAGACTGGAACCGGAAAAGAAGCACTTACCGAGGCTATCCATGAAGCAAGCCCGCGAGCCGCGCAGCCTTTTGTAGTGTTCGACTGTACTACAGTGCCTACTCACCTTATGGAGTCGGAACTTTTTGGACACGAAAGAGGTTCTTTCACCGGCGCGGTTTCTTCGCGTAAAGGAGTGTTTGAGCAGGCCCATCGAGGCACGCTGTTGATTGATGAAATTGGCGATCTGGACATTTCTTTACAGCCGAAATTACTACGAGCAATTGAACGATCAGAGATTCGACGGGTAGGTTCAGAGCGTTTCGTTCGCGTCAACGTTAGGGTCATTGCTGCCACCAGACGTAATCTCGATCAAATGGTTCAAAAAGGGCAGTTTCGGGACGACCTTTTTTATCGGTTGGCAGTAGGAAGAATTGAGTTGCCCCCTTTGCGCAGACGAATTGGGGACATTGCTGTATTAGTAAGGCATTTTTGGAAAGAATTAGGCGGTGACGAAAATGCCATTCCTCAAGAAGTTCTTCATCGGTGGTTAGATGCTCCATGGCCAGGCAATATCCGGCAACTGCGCAATGCAGTAGCGCGAGAGTTAGCATTAGGCGAATTGGCGACTTCGTCTGCCTGTGATGGCAGCGACGCTAATGATTATAGTGCGGAAACCATAAGCGCGGCTGCCAGCGAAAGCCAAAACATCCCCGATTATATCAGCGAAGTAATTGCTCAGAAGCTACCTCTTCCGGTTGCACGATTACGAGTTGTTCGCGAATTTGAGCAGCGATATATCGCCCGAGTTCTGGAAGAACATGGTGGAAACGTAATGCGCGCAGCCAAGGCCTCGGGTATCGCTCGACGTTATTTCCAAATTTTGCGAGGGGGAAAACGACGCAAAGAATAAGAAACTACCGCAGATGAGCATCTAATTAAGCGGACCGAAATAGCGTTCCAAAATTTGCGAAAACTGTTTTTCCGAGCCTCTATGAACGCTTTCACGGAGCATGCCATAACGGGTTCCTATTCCCTTCTGCACCGCCAGCGCCCCTCGGTAACCTACTTTCTCGGCTTGGTCGCGATAAAAAGTACTAAAGCCTCCATACGGATAGGCATAAAAATTAATAGGAACGCCTAGCCTTTGAGAAAACAGACGCTTGGAATCGGCAAGCTCTGCATACTTCTCTGCCTCGGATAATTGAGTATGCTTGCGATGAGTCATTGAGTGCGATTGAATTTTAAAAACACCGCTACGATTCATCTCAATCAACTCTGGCCAAATCAAATAGGGGTGAGCACCATGCTTGTCGTGGTGTACCACTCGACGAGCTTCGTCCTCGGCAGTGAAAGCTCCCACTACAAAAACCTCGGCCACCATTTTGTGTTTCTTTAATACCGGCATTGCGGCTCGATATAAGCAAGCAAGCCCATCATCAAACGTTAGAATTACCGCCTTTTTTGGCAATTCGCCGCCTTGGTAGCGAGCATCGAATAGTTGATCCAAAGTAATTACTGTAGCCCCATGAGCCTTAATCATGGCTAATTCCCGATCAAACTCTTCAACCGGCACATCGTAATCGCCGGAAGTACCCTCTCCAACTGAATGCCAAAGAAACACGGGTATACCGCGAGCAGGGTTGCAGGCACATGCCATGAGAATTACCGCTATCAGCGCCAACCTCCCAATAACAAAATGAGAATGCTTCACCACAATGCTCCTACCCGTTAATCATGCGTGAATAACAACGATGGTTCTTATTCGCAATTTTTGCGATAAAAAGACACCACAGTATCTCCAAATCTTCTGTCCTCTCGAAGCTCCAAATTGGTTACTAAACCTGGCAACGCAACCCTCTTGTCATGCTCAATTACTAAGCGACCATTTTTGTTCAACAAATCGACTGATGCAATCGCATTAAGCACGTCATTCGATGAATGACGATAGGGAGGATCAGCAAAAATTAGATCAAAAGAGCCATATTTACGAAGCTTTTCTAAAGTTGCCGGAGCTACCGATGCGCATACAACTGAGGCAAGATTAGACATTTCCAATTGGTCAATGTTTTCTTTACATATACTAATAGATTCTCGTGAATGATCGACCAATACTGCACTTTTGGCGCCGCGCGAAAGAGCTTCCAAAGCCATGGCGCCAGTGCCAGCAAAAAGATCGAGTATTGTTAGTCCATCAAGCCATTGTCCCAGTATATTGAATATGGCTTCTCTAACCCTATCTGCGGTCGGGCGAATTCCTTCTCTACTAGGGCCCTTCAAGACTCTTCCACGTGCCCAGCCTGCAATAATTCTCATCCTATTATTCTTCCTTTACTGCCTAATCGAGGAAATCGAGGTAAGATAGTCAGCATGAACGTTGTCGTCTTTGCCTGTCCGGGAGTAATTGGCCCTAATGTGTTCTGGTCACTCGTGCTACGAGCTAAAGAGCACGTCCGTTATTTGGTGCTTCCGCTTTCCAACAGAAACAACAATGATGAGCTAATTACAGTAGCACGGCTTGCACAAATACCCTATCTCGCTCCTAAACACTTAAACGACGCAGCCTTTCTAGAACAGATTAAAGCAGCAGAACCTGATGTACTCATTGTCTCTTCTTACGACACAAAACTGCCCACCGATCTTATTGCCATACCGCGTCTGGCTGCGGTCAATTTACATCCATCGCTCTTGCCCAAATATCGCGGTGCTTGCCCGGAATTTTGGGCAATCAGAAATGGCGATGAAGAAACCGGGGTTACTTTACACACATTAACCGAGACTTTCGACGCCGGGGACATTATTGCGCAAGAAAAATTTGCTATTGGCCCTCAGGAAACCCTTGGATCGCTTTTACACAAGGCGAGCCATTCCTGCCAGACGCTTATTTTCAACTTTCTCGATGCGTTGCATGCAGGCGAATTCATTGAAAAAAAGCCACAAGATCACCTTGTAGCCACCGCAGCACCGTTGGTGAATACTCAAATCGTAGCCATTAACTGGGAGGAAACTAGTCACTCAGTCTGCTGCCTTATCCGTGCTAGCAACCCTGTAGGCGGGGCGTGGACAACGCTGCGTGGGCATAAGCTAGTAATTTGGTACGCGGTTACGTGTGAAACAGACGACGCATGCATGACCGAATCAATGCCGCATAAGGCCGGTACCGCAATCATCGATTGTGTTCAAAAACGATTTTTGGTGCGTACAGGCGATGGTCTGGTGGAAATTTCCTGCGTGCAATATGCCCACTTCTGCATAATGGACGGTAGTCGCTTTGTCGAACAGGGTTATGTAAGTAATCATGAGTTGTTAGGAAACGACTTGCTTTAGTTTAGAAAAATAAATCCCTCGACTTCTGACTTTGGTCGCGAGCAATTAAATGATGGCTCGCGCAAAGAAATCTGGATACAATAATAACCAGGTATATAAGCAATCAGCCCCCTAACGTTATGCGCATCAATAGTTCGATCTCCACAGGCTTTGGTTCCACCACTTTCACTTCCACCACTGCG
>JBNKEI010000079.1:0-19828 GCA_050288705.1 Myxococcales bacterium | reverse complement strand
GTCGTGCGTGGAAGATGGGTCTCATCGAAAAAACGAACCCTGGATGGGCTGACCTTTGGCCCCAAATCATCGATTGACAAAGTCGTGCCCACTGGATTCCCGCTTTCGCGGGAATGACGGAGCGGCGATGTCGGATATAGGAACATGCCCTAGGTTGAAACCGGGCCTTGCGCTGGACGAAATTTTATGACCTTGATTTGCGAGGTGGTTGATAATATGATTCAATCAGATTATCTGATAGAGGGGATGTTATGCGAACAGTCACTAGTACTGAGCTTGCACGCAATTTTAGAGCCATGCTCGACAGTGTCGAGTTTGGGCACGAGGAGTTAGTAATTGTTCGCAACAATCACGAAGTGGCCCGGATCGTCCCAGGCCTTGCTGCCATGACCGCAATGGAGGCTATGTCCGACCTATACCGAACACTTCCGGAAGAGGCAGCTTCTAGTTGGCTGGAGGATTCTCGGCAGCTAGACGACGGGCTTGATAATGAGGTACGCGACCCTTGGGCTTCCTGATTGATACCTGCATATGGATCGACGTAGAACGAGGCGTATTAGGGCCCGGCGACGTTGCCTCAGTGACAGGTGACGAATCGGTTTTCCTTTCACCAATAACCATTGCTGAATTGAAATATGGAGCAGAAAATTGCTCGTCAGATGACTTAAGGCAGAAGCGGCTAGCTTCATTGGCTAGACTAAGACGCAAGCCGCTTCTCATAATCGATGAAACTACTGGAGAGATTTTCGGGAACCTCGCTGCCCAAATCCGCAGGAGCGGACGCCAGCATAATTATCGTATTCAGGATTGTTGGCTTGCTAGTCAAGCCATACAGCATAGTTTTCGATTTCTTACTCACAATCGCAAGGACTTTGCTGACATTCCAGGATTGCAGCTTGTTGTTTGGGAGGATGTCCAGTCCTAAGACGAATTTTGAAATTCGGCGAAGCGGATGACCGATGGTTTTTGCATAATTAGCGAAGACTGGCGTCCAAAAAATTGATAACCCTGGTTTCATATTCTTCCCGATATCGCGGATAGCTTCTAATATGCTCAACCTTTTCAGTAATCCAAAGCTCGGAAAAAACTTCCTTGGGGACCAGCTTATGAATCATTACACTATTTTCATAAGAAATATCTTCATCTGCCCGACTATGTATTAAAAACAAACTCTGATGTTTCTTTAGATTAGCAACCGCACGCCGAGGACTAACTGTCGATAAGTCAATGCCTTCAATCACAGGAATGGAATGCATAATTATAGGAGTAAATGGAAAATTAGGTAACCCAGACCAAATACGCAAATTTAATTTCAAATATTCTTCCAGATCAGCAAACGGACTGTCTGCAACAACCGCTTGAACATCGGCACATTCACCGGCCGCCAAGATTGCAGTAACTGCTCCCATCGACCAACCAATCAGAGCAATCTTACCTGAAGGTTTTTTAGCTTTGACAAATCTTATTGCTGACAAAAGATCATATTTCTCGAATGCGCCAATGCTAGTTACTGATTCCTCGGACTCGCCCGAATTACGCAAATCAAACAATAAAAGATTATAATTACGGGAGTGCAACGCACTAGAAAGCTTTAAAGCGCCAATTTGTTTCATGGAACGCATACTATTATAACCATGAACAAAAATTATTGTTCGAGACGCATTTTGTGAATCAGCATTCTCGGAAGGAATATACCATCCTTTCAACCCCAAGCCATCCAATTCGCTTTTAAAAGCAATGCCTTGGTATTTCATCCCGTATTGCAACGGGTTTTCCTGAACAGCTTGGCGCGGTGGATGAGTAAGATTCCAGCCAACATAAAGGGAAATACCCGCCACCGCTACAAATATAGCGAGCCCAACCAAAACTAGGGTTAGAAATAGCCTGTTTTTTCTTTTCATTAGCATATTACAGGCGAACAAAAGCTGCCGCCAGCATACTAGGGCTCTCGCAAGCCGGTTTTTTTGTTAGCTTTAAAATTTATCATAATCGTCGAGTAGCGATTGTGTCAGACTCGGGTTAGATGCTGCTTGGTGGTACCACTTGTCTACTCGACTCTGTGTATCGATTTCTTCTGTTGGCTGACGCGCTCTAGCCGCCTGTTCATCAGCGATTGACCGGTAGCCCTTAGCAGCTTGGCAACGTGAATAACGATCAACCAATTCAAAGAATTTCTGTCGAGCCTCAGGAGAAGCGGCTCTACCAGGAACAATTCCCGCTTTACTACGAAGCTGCTCCAATTCGCGCTCGCTTAGAGAATAGGGAGGGGCATTGCCCGCAGCCTGATAAGGCGGAACATAGGTATTTGACCGCGAGCCACTTGCGCCTGATTTTGAGCTGCCTGAGCGTGAGCTACTATATCCAGAAATTCTGTTCCACATTTAAGGTTTCCTTGTAAAATCAAAAACTACATGCACATTGGATGCATTTTGCCTTCATTGTTTATTTAAAAGCATACAGCAACCACGAAATCGGATTGAAATCTGAACTGAGCAAACGACTAAGAGTTAGTTGTCGACAAGATAGAAGAATAGTTGCTTCCGGTTATTTCGGCAATTCTTTTTTTGCCCGCTTCCGGAGTTGATGGCCCGAACAAATATCAATTTAACGGATCGGCCACGAAGGTAAGTTGAGCAAGCTACAAGTGGAATGAAAGAAGGAGCGACCTAAACAGATCATACGGCCAAAATTTCATGTTGTAAGTTACCGGGAAAGAGGTGAGAATTGAAGTAGTCAATCAAGAGTGCCACAAAGAAATCGGTGGCCCTTCCCCGTGATTCGACTCGATTGACGTTATCCCCAAAGGTTAGATGGCTAGGCTGTGGGTTACGGTCGTTGAGATTTTTTTACAGCCAAGATCCATTTTCAGATCCGCAAGGAACCCCGCTATTTGCGGATACAAGTAAACAACCCAACAAGAAGGGCTTAGGCATGAACAAGGTTAGTCCTGAAGCACCGTCCACAACATCACCGAGGTATGCTGCGCACTCTCGATACAATACCACCAATGTACAGTCTGCATCTACTGCAGCACGCTCACCGGTTTCCAAAGACAACAAAGATGAATTCGCTCCCACCAAGCTAGATGCTCAAACAACTAGCCTATCGAATCAAGCGCCTGACAGGTTCTTGACTCATGGAGTATCACCGCGTTTCCACCTCGGCACTAGCGGTGCTAATCGTACTAAAGCAGCCGGACTCGAAATCGGAAAAAGTACTACCTTTTCAAGAGAGAGTGAAACTGCGTCATCGGCATCACCACTTTCTTCAAACGATGTATATACAATTGAAAGCGTTTATACAGCAGGCAATGACAATAATATTGAAACGGAGATGCCTGTTGTTGCAAGAGGCTGGAATAAATTGAATGTTATAAATACAGGAAAATGGGTGGACATCGGGGGATATGCTGAAGTTACAACGATAAATGCCGGAAGCGCCGTAAAAATCAGAAACAAATCTCGGATTTTCAATGATTTGTTTGCACATGAAATTGAGATTTACGATGAGGCTCTAGCCAACAATGTACACTCCAGAAACAATGTCCAACTCTCCCAAAAAGCTTTTGCTAATAAAATTGAGGTTAAAAATAAACTCATTCTTCGCGACAGCTCCAAAGCTGAAGAAGTAATATCCGGCTCTGGAGATGTTGAATTATATCACAATTCTGAAATCAATAGACTTTCGTCCGATAGCAATATCGATCTGAAAGGAGAAGGCCGGATAGGAAGCATAGAGACAGAGGGTGAAATTGTAACAATAGTAGGCCCGGTAAAAATTAGCGAAAAGATCATGTTTAAAAATAAAGACGGAAAGGTAATTCTAAAGCCGGATAAAAGCGGCGATACTGCCAGTATTGATTCGGAAATAATAAAAAATGGCTCTTTTGAGGTTTCAGAAAAGACAAGACACATAGATTCAGAAAATACATCGTCGGCAACTTCTACCTCAAAAGCGCCTGTCATTATGGAAAACCAGACCACCAAGGCTGTTATACTTTCCGAAGAGAATATACCTCACGACATTTGCATAGTTGATGGAAATGAAAACGCTGGTGATATAGAAACAGAGCAATCTGTACTTTTGAAAGGCGTTTCCATAGCAAATACCATAAATACCGAAAAAAGCGTATACCTCAAAGGCGATAGCGAGGTCATGGAGATAGATGCAAAAAATAGTGTGGAAATCAGGGATAAAGCCCAGGTTCTGGGTAGAATAACTGCTCGCAATGCCAAGATTTATGATCAAACCTGTGTTTCTGAATTGCATTGTAAAGGCAATGCAAAACTCTCCGGCTATTCATTTGTCGAGAAAATAATAGTCGGAAATCATCTTGCTTGCCATCACAAATCAAGGACCAATGAGGTTATATCCAAATCAGGAGAGGTTGAGTTACACGATAAATCTGGAATCGTTAAGCTTTTCTCCGAAAAGGATATCAATTTAAAAGGAGAAGGCACAATCGAGTGGATTGAAGCAAGCGGCAAAACAGTAACCATAACAGGACCGATAGAGATTACTAAAAGAATTATGTTTAATCAACTGGGCGGAAAAGTGATTCTCAATCCAGACAAAAAGGGAAATGGCGCTGTTTTTGACCCGAAAAAAATTATAAATGGTTCCCTAATCAACAATAACCCTGCTTCTAAATCAAAGAATACTATACTGAACAACAAAGACTGGATGGATACAATAAATTCTGCGAAAACTGTATCCCTGAAAGGAAAATCCGGTGCAAACATAATAAACACCGGGCAAGATGCAGGGATTGCAGGTAATGCTAACGTAAATACAATAAATGCCCAGGGAGACGTCTATATACAGGGCAACGGAAAGGCGGATATAGTAAATGCTGATGGAAATACGTATATTGTCGACAACGCTATAGCAAATACAGTAAATGGCAAAATGAATGTGTATATGAAAGGCAATGCCATCGTTAATATAATAGATGCAGAAAAAAAGGTGAGAATTGCGGGAGAGTCCAGGGTCGAAGACAGAATAACTGCCCGCGACGTTGACCTTAACGGCATGGCAAGTGCGCACAGAATATGCTGCAAAAATAATATAAGCCTGCGTGAGGAATCCTCTGCCAGAAAAGTTATAGCCGGTTCAGGAAAGGTTCAGGTATTTGACAATTCCAGAATTGACAAACTTTTTTCCAAAACGAACATTAATCTAGCGGGAAGAGGTACAGTTGGAAACGTTGAAACAGAAGGCGAGGCAGTAATTATAACTGGTCCGGTGAAAATCAATGGAAAAATTATGTTTAGAAACCCCGGAGGAAAAGTGATACTGGCGCCGGACGAAAAAAACAATATTGCCCAGATTAATTCGGAAATAATTCTCAATGGTTCTCTGATTAGCAATGCTAACACTCAAAATATACCAACCAGATCTTTACCGCCATTCGGCGATTTTTATATGATTTGCGACGACGAGGAACATGATATTATAGACACAGAGAAGCCAGTTATTATGCAAGACAGAGCCCGAGCAAATATACTAAATAGCAAAAGAAATGTTTCTGTAAAAGACAATGCTTCGGTAAATATTCTAAATTCGCAAGGAAATATGAACATGCGCGATTCTGCCTCTGCGCACACAGTAAATGCCCAGGGAGAAGTTTTGCTAGAAAATAATGCCCGGATTGAAACAGTAGATGTTTTAAAAAAAGCAACTATTAAAGGAACAGCTAGGGCAACAAAAATAGAAGCTCATGAAAAGGCGTACATTCTAGGCGAAGGAAGTATAGGCACTGCAAAAGCACATGGGATTTTCTTTATGAGTGATGATTCCAAGGCAGAGCTGGTAGAAGCTATGAAGGAATCAAACATTAAAGACAACGCCAGAGTAAATACATTGAATGCTGAGAAGACCGTAAACTTGTATGGTAACGCCTGGGCCGGGAGAATAAATACCCGAGATAAGATATGGCTGCATGAAGAAGCAACCGCAGAAGTAATAGATGCGATGAAAGAAGTAATTATTAAAGGAAGTGCTAGAGTAGGTACTATTAAAACTTTGGAAATCGCATATTTGCGAGACAAAGCCAGTGTAGATTTACTTAATACTGGGAAAGAAGCAGACCTTGAGGGCAATGCGCATGCAGATACAATAAACAGTCAGGAAGGCGCTAGCCTGAAACATGATTCCAGTGCGAATATAGTAAATGCCAAAAAAAATGTATACATCAAGAATAGAGCCAGTGCAAACACAGTAACGACCAGGGAAAATATATACATGAAAGAATCCGCAAAGACAAAAAAACTAAATGCCAAAAAAAATGCATATCTGTGCAGCAACACCCACGCAGATGAAATAAAAGCTTGCGGAGTATACATGAGAAACAATGCCACGGTTAAAAGCATTGAAGCAGAAGAAGCGAAAATCGGGGATAATTGTGAAGTAGAGAATAAAGTAATTGCAGACAATCTTGTACTTCGCGATAGAGCCAAGGTCAGGAAAGTTATATCCAAATCTGGAAATATCAGCTTGTTGAATAATTCCAAAATCGACGAGCTTTTTTCCAAAAAAAATATAAAGCTGAGCGGAGAAGGTACAGTCGGGAATATTAAAGCAGGAGGCAATACAGTAACTATAACCGGAAATCTCAGAATTTCCGAAAAAATTATATTTGAGAAATCCGGAGGAAAGGTAGTGTTTAAAGGGGGGTTGGCCAGGATTAACCCGGAACTAATTATAAATGGATCTCTGGAAGATAGTGATAACAGATCTGCCGGGAAAAGAAAATATATGGATTCGCATTCGCAAAATCGAGAGCATCGTAAGAGAAGACGGGATGGCAACTTATGGATTGCCTGACTATAAAATGGCTCTCCGGTCTAGCCAGGAAGCGCAAAAACTAGGGAAAGAAACAACTTATCTTTTCTTTCCATGGCGTATTCCTAGCAATTGCATTTGATTTAGTGCAGTCATTACATCTTCTACTTCAATTTTTTTCATGCATTCATGAAAACCGCGCGGACATTGATTACTTCCGTGATTAGAGCAAGGACTACATTTCAGATTTGGCGCCTTGACTACTACTGACCTTGAGGAAAGTGGCCGCCATCTTTCCGGGTTGGTTGGCCCAAATAAGGCTACCACTGGCGTGGAAGTAGCTGAGGCTATATGTACTGGTCCAGAATCGCCAGCTACTACCAGCGATGCCCGAGCAATGGTAGAAGCCAAACCACCTACTCCCAGGCAACAAGTATCCGGTACTTTCTGTAGACTAGGTGGCAATAATGACCGAACCTCCTGAATAGACCGGTGGTCAGATGGCCCTCCCAACAAAACCGGCGAATACCCATGATCTACAAGTTTTTCCACTAATTGAGCAAAGCGCTGCGGGGACCAACGTTTTGTAGCCCAACGAGTGCCGGGTGCAATTCCTGCTATGGAATTACCTGATGAGAACAACTGGGCGGATTCGGTATTCATAGCTGGAGTAATTACCAGATCAAGCTCTTGACCACGGGCTTTCACCCCCAGAGGCTGCAGTGCTGAAATAAAGCGTTCAATAGCATGTTCGCCCCCTGCTGGTGGGTCGTGCCCTAGAAGCGCAAGCAATGCTTTGGATGTCGAACGTTTAGACCATGTAAAATTCGATTTTCCTACTCTTAGCCACCAGGTTTTTGGTTTGTTTTGTAGGTCAATCACTAAATCATATTCGGCATCTTTTAAATATTTCCGCAGATCCCATAATCCGTTACTCCCAGAATGTTTGCCTTTTTTGTCGTATTCTAATGCCCTGACATAAGGATTGCCTTCAATTAGAGGCAAATAGGGCTTTTCTACTAGCCAGTCAATTGTAGCTGACGCAAAATGGTGCTTTAAAGCACGAATAGCTGGTGTAGCCAGCAGTACATCGCCCAGAGCAGAGAGTCTTATTACCAGTATTCGCAGCGACTGGTTTGTATTGGCAAACTTAAAAGCCATATTTTTCACTTTTGGTTGGTTCTAACGCCTGGACCATGAGAGATACATTTCGTTCACTCGCTCCTTTGATGTTAGAAACAGCGTTCTTGGCCATTGACCCCAATTCTTGTAATTTTTCTGGTATGTTCAACAAATCGTTTGCAACTCTATAAAGATGGTCACAATCTTTTACTTGAATTCCTCCCCGTCCCACCAGTACTTGTACGCTATCGTGAAAATTTTCCATATGAGGGCCAAATAACACTGGTTTTCCTTGAGCCGCCGGCTCCAAGATATTCTGTCCTCCCCTATTCTTGATAAACGAACCTCCCACAAATACCAGCGTTGCTGCTCGATAGGCGAGGGAAAGCTCACCAATGGTATCTAAAATGGCCACCCTGGCTTCTTTAGGTTTTTCCTTCTCGGTTCGTAAACAAACCGGTAATTTGAGAGTTTTTGCTAATGCTTTTAGTTTTTCGGCCCGCTCAATGTAACGAGGAGCCAATACAAAATATAGATTTGGATGGTTCTCTAGTAGTCGCTCAAAAACCTGTAACAGTAACGATTCTTCACCTTCGTGAGTAGAGCCACATATTAATACCTGCGCATGCTCAGGAAATCCAAAGGACTGCACTAGTTCATTTTCGCTAGTTAATACATTGGCATTCGAAACTAAAGCATCAAACTTAGTGTTCCCGGTGACCCACACTCTTTCCAGCGGCGCACCTAGCGTCAACGCCCGTTGCGCCTCTTCGTCTTCCCTCATCAAAAACAAATCTATGGCCTTTAAAGGATTACCGATTACTGAAAACAGTATTTTATATGACTGCAAATGGACAGGAGAAAACCTTCCATTGGTAATGGCGATTTTCGCCCCGTATTTTTTTGCTGCCCAAATTAGATTCGGCCAGATTTCGGTATATTCTAGCACTAATAAATCGGGCTTAATAGCGCGAGCCGCTCTTTGGGTCGCCCCTGGCAAATCCCAGGGAGCAAATATAACTGCTTCCACTCCTTGAATTCGTTCTTTAGCCATTAGATAACCAGAATTGGTTATTGTGGAAACTACTAGTGTACAGCCAGGAAAACGTGCTCTCAGTTCCTTAATCATGGGAGAAAGAGCTAGTAAATCTCCCGCTGAAGCTCCATGCAGCCAAATGCGCCTCCCTTCGCCTCGCCTGGCAAACGTTCCCTGAGGGTAAAATCCAAACCGCTGAGCCAAACCCGCTCGCGTTTTTCGATAAACCACCAAAACAGGAAAGCAGAACGCAAAGAAAATTAGAAACGCTAAGGAGTACAAAAAACGCATCGTCAAGGGCTCGCCTTGCGTGTGGTGATATTGCTATTACCCGGGCACACCAGCGAACGGGGAGGTACCGATGAATTTAAAATCGACCCAGCCATTACTTTTGATTCGTCTCCTACCGTAATGGGGCCAATAAGAGTGGCGCCTGGCCCTAAATGCACATTTTTTCCAAGAATAGGTGCACCCGACTGGCGAGTCTCAGCATCAACTGCGTGGCCAAGAGTAATGTTGTGTGACAGAACACAGCCCGATCCAAGTTTTGCCGCACTGCTTATGGCCATTCCCATTCCGTGAATAATATTAATTCCGGGAGCGAATTCAGCATTGAAATGCACGTCAGAGCCATAGACAAATCGTATTAGCCTTGACGCTATAGGACCGCCCTTAGGAATGCCACTGTCCCTAAGAAAATGCATCAGCCTAATAGCTAACATCATTTGTAAACCAATTTTTTCCAATAAATCTTTTGGAAATTGACGCACGCTTACCAGCGAATGTTCTAGCGAATATTTTAAACGATTGGCACGCATCAAATTATAGTCGCTACGCACAGCCCTAATACAATGAAAGGCGGCAGCTAGAGGCGCTGGTTTTTTTTCTATTAATCGCCGCCGGCTCCGCTTAAGTAAATAGCTTCCAAAGTCTTTTATGGTGTTGGGTAATGTTCCCGCACCGTTACGAATTCCTACAAAATAAGCAAGACCATAAGCCATAGTGACCTCTGCCATTGCTATACGCTCCAGCCCCAGACGATCAGAAATAATCGCCGAGTTGGCGGCAATTCTTCCCAAAAATTTGCCTGTTCGCGGAGCTAGCGCTGCCATAGCTATCAGTGGTTGCTTAGCCGGGCTAACCTCTAACAGAAATCGCCAAGGGTCGACGTTTTCTATATCGGGATGCTTCTTAGCAATATGCAAATCCCAGCTTCCATACCCCAAAGCCCGTCCAAACCATGCTTCCATGCTGGTGTGATCAGAGCAGTTCATGGAGCGCGCCTGGCGAGAAAAGCCAATGCGGGCGCCACGTTTTTCGAAGCGAATGCCTAGCTCTTTATCCTCTGATTGGCGCAAGGAAGTATCGAATCCGCCTACGTCGAGGTATAGCTGACGTCGGAAGGAAACGTTTCCCGTGGATAGGTCACTACCGCGCACCGGAGTAATGCCATCGATCACTTCCCGTGCATAGCGAACTAACAAGGAAATATGCCAACGCTCAAAGATGGTCAGTTTTTGCAAGTCTTTCGGGAAAATAAATTCCCCAAACACTACTTCCATGCCGGAAAGATGACACTTAAGATGCTCGCTAATAAATTCCGGCTCGACCCGCATGTCGTCGTCAAGAACGACAATTATTTCCCCGGATGCCTCCAATATACCGGCATGTCGCGCCGATGCCTGGCCTCCGTTTTGCTTGGTGAGAACGCGCAATTGATAGGGGGGCTTAAACGAACTCAACGCCTCGGCGACGGGCTGTTTTGAGCCGTCATCTACCACCACGACCTCGATTTGACTAGGCTGATTGGGACCAAAGCCGCGCTGAACAGCGAGATCTTCCAAAAGGTTTTTTAACGAAAAAAGTCGATTGTATGTAGCAATAACCACGCTTACCTTCGACGTTTCAGTCACCATGCGCTTGGTCTCCACGGAAAGAATATCGGGAAGCAATAATAGCTGCTGATAGTAGGGGGTTGCACGCAAAATTAGTGAAATGCGTGAAAAAACTAATCAGCTATGCTTTCATCTTCGACCGGGCACAAAACTTCCTTAATTGCGCGTAAAATATCCTCAGTTCTCTTATTAACGAAATCAGCAACCTTCAGTCTTCTGGCGGCATCTTCATATGCATAGGTAGGAGTTCCTGAGTAAAGTATTATGGGCAATGCCGACGTCCGCGGAAGAGTCCGCAAGGCATTTACAAATTGCAAACCATCGCAACCGGGCATGGCAATATCGGAAATTATAAGCGCGATATTACTATGCTGCCCAAGCTTCTTGATCGCTTCCGCGGCTGACGATGCCTTGACAACTTGCAATCCTTCCTTTTTGAAAGACTCGCTGAGCGCAGCCAAAACAAATTGGCTATCGTCTACTATAAGAATTTTATACCCGGAAAGACATGACTGCTTAGTCTCATTTTTTGGAGCACCAGTGTTTTCTAGTTGATTTTCAGGCTCGGCAGTCTTTCTAGCATTTATCTTTTCAAGAAGAGAGTCGCGCTCAGCCTTCAGGTTAGCCCGTTCCTTTTCAATTTCGGCCAGTTGCTCATCAAGTTTCTTTATGCTGTTCTCAGTGGTTGCTAGCATTTGCTCCAACTCGCTGGTAGTTTCGAGCGTATCACCACCTTTCGCCTGTTCACTGGCGATAGTCTTGTCTTCCAGTTGATCAGAGACTGGGGAATTCATCAATATGTTATTTTGAACCAAGACGAACTGGTTGTCGAGGCGCCCTATGCCTATAAGCCGCTCACTCGGACTTACATTCCCCTAGATTCATTATTTCTTCGACTCGTTTTAAAATTGCATTCATTTCTTCAGTATTGCCTGTTTGGAGAATGGCTTTCAGTAAATATATAAAGGACCGATGAACACGACCAACTTTGGAATTCTCTGTTGCTCCGTTAGTAAGGGCGGTCGTATTATTGGGATTAAGCGCAAGCGCTTGGTCATAAGACTCTACTGCCTTCAAAGAATTCTGAGCTTCTTGATAGCACTGCCCCAACTCACACCAAAGCAGGGGATTAGTCGGCTCAAGTTCCGTCGCTTTTTCGAGAATTCGTACCGCTTCCCCCAAAAAGTAAGTTTTTTCTGGATGCTGCGCAAGCACATGTAAAATTTGCCCCCTCGCAAGCAAGCTTTTTGCGCGGTCGGCCTTTGTTAGGTGTGCTATATGAAGAAAAGGATCTGCCAATTCAAAATGTTCGTCGTCCACTACATTTACAATATCACTCCACTTGACTACAAATGCTAGACCTTCCGCAATGGCGCTCAAAACTTCCACTTTCATCTTGTCGTCGATTTTGTTGGATTTGTAGATTTCCGTAAGACGATTAACAGATTGCAGCATTCTCCCTAAAGTTGACCTCTTATTCATTAACACTGACCACGCATAGATTAATACATCCACTACGTCAGTTTCTGGATTTACTTCGCAAGCATCTTCGATGCGTGTCGGAGCATCTTCGATAGATTTTTTATGCGCCTTACTCTGCGCAATTACCTGCAGCGCACCAATGGCGTTATCCTCAGGAGCTAATGCTTGCGCTCGATTATAAGCCGACATGGCGCCTTGATAGTCTTTCTTTTCCATTAAAATATTTGCAATCTCAAGATAAGTTTTGACTAGGTCCTTTTTTATGCCCGCTAGTTCCCCAAGACATGGATCTCGCGTTAGAATGTCTTCATAACAGCGTACAAGCGTAAAATAAGAACTTTCAACCAACGGATGAACTTCAATCGCTTTTTTAGCCGCTATTACCGCTTTGCGAAGGCATTCCCTATTTTTACCCTTCCATTCATTATATAGCGTGGATTCATATAAGTAGCATTTTGCAAGACCTTCGTATGCTTTCCAGCTTTTCTTATAATGTACGATGGCTTGCTTGAAATTCTTTTTTGCTAAATATAGACCATTATACTTTCGGAGAGAATTGCTGCCTTCAGGAATTTTGCCATGGTTTGTCATCCATAAATGCACCTCGCCTCTTCCTAGAAATAGTGCATAGAAAGTACTTCCTTCTTCTATTAAACGATCATAATCTCGTAAGGTCTGCGAGTAGAGACGAAAAGAATCATTCATATTCTGGGCTTCTCGTTTTTCAGCCAACGTTTGCTGCATTTTTGCGCGAAACATCGAGATTTCAGGCCAATCTAGAGAATTATCAAAGTCCAAAAGAGCATCATATTTGTGTTTCATCTCAACGACTTCATCAAGAATTTCTAGTGTCTCGCCATCACCCAAGGCGAATGCTCTTTCTATTTCATTGCCCATGCTATCGAGCAAATACTGGCTATAGTACGTCTTGAAATAAGGGAAAATCAATTCGCCTTCCTCTGTATTATTATAACAATCGATCGCTTGAGCGAGATTTTCGCATTTGTCACGATTGCTAAGAATTGCCGAACAAATTTCTTTTTTGAAAGTTTTAAAGTTATATTGTGACAAATTAACGAATGCCATGTCATGGATTTCTTCTCCAAAAGCTTCTTTGACACAAGCGATTACATTCCCTTTGATTTTAGAATCGCTATACGTCATGAGCTTTCTGAAGTTTTTATTTTGAAGATAAACTCGAGAACCGCATCGCAAAGTCTCTGGGAGGCATTTGTTTTCTATAATAGTTGCGACTTCTTGATGAACAAAGGCAGTAGACAAGGAGCCCCATTTATGACGAACGACTGAATGATTTTCCCCTGGCATTCTGTCTGCCCAATCAAGGTCACGCAGAGCTTCAAGTTCCCGCTCTGATTTCTGGTGAGTAGCAAAAAACCGTTTAAACCCTTTTTCGGCTTGTTTTACGAAGCAGTTATCTGCGACTTGATTTTTTTGCTCTTCATTAAGAATAAAAAATCCCCCGGTAGCACTTTCTCGAAGCGCTTCGTAGGAGGAGGATAGATTTAAGTTTCCATAAATAAGTTTTTTCAGAAGCTGATCAGCCGCTTCTTCGGAAGACGTATTTTCCGGTTGGTTTTTGATTACGAATTCACAGTGCATTGCTGTTTTGTATCCGTCTGGTAAACCTCCGGTATTCACTAAGACTAGGGAAAAGTCCTCATTGGATTTTTTGCTCACCTGAAGACTCATCATGTGCTGCTTCACACAAATGGGAATTAGTAGTGCTGAGTCGCTAGCGCCTGGTTTCAGTTTCCTGAGCTGTTTACTAATGCGAGAATTATTATAAATACACCTAATGCTATTTTGGATGGATTTTACAAACCCTGGGCTTGCCGATTCATTGTTGACTACTACTTTAAGAAGAGCACCATATAGCTCTGCCAACGGCCATCCAATATATACTCCGTCTAAACGGAATGAAAACACGTTGGGCGCCAAGTTGAACATTTGTTGAATAATTCCGTGAATCTGCCACAAATCGCGTTGAAAAGTATCAGATCCCAGCTTATGCTTTATTCGTGTTTTCGAAGTAGATGATGATGCTTCTGATTTTCGCAGCGTAGCGGGAATAGACCCCACGAATGCGTCTTGGTTCCCGGCAAGAACAACATCAATCGATGATGTTCCGTAAGAAAAATTGCGTCCATTTGTCTTGTTTCGGAAATTGATACCTTTTTCTATTGTACTATTCTGGATTAATCTTTTTATACTCGTAATCAAAATGCCTCTCCAATATTAAGGTGGATAGCCCAGGGTTTCCAAGGCAGCATTATTTCGTTTCCTTCTATTTCATCTACTAAATCTACTGACGGGTTATTCAGGCGCCGGGCTACATCTAATCGGATGGGGCCAAAAGGCGTACGATATCTTAAGCCTATTCCGGCAGCATAATGAAAGTTATTCAACGCTAAATCAGAAACTAGCGAGGTAACTTGACCAGCATCTAAAAATGGAACAATTCCGAAGCCTGCAGGTAAAGTAAAGCGCGTTTCCAGACTTGCTGCCAACATTCCTTGCCCTCCAACCGACACCAAGTCATCGGAGTTTACCTTTTTCTGCACCGGAGACAATTCTTGGCTTCCAAAGAAGCCACGATGCGAGGCGCCTCCCAAGAAAAATCTGCTTAATATGCTTGGCGTCTCATTTTTCTTGGGAAATAGCCATCCAGCCATTCCACGGGCAGCAATGACATGCGCGCCTACAGGCCAATAACCTCGTAATTCGGGCATAAGTCGCAGGTAGTTAAAACTTCCTCCCAGTAATTGACTTCCCTCCTGCACGGAAAGACTTGCATACCATCCATATCGAGGATTAATAGGATCATTGCGCCGATCGTATTGCGCCCTTTGCTCCAAATACGTTAGCCGACAAAAAACGCCTTTCTGAGTACATTCATCTAATGCCTGAGGTGAATCTAGCTCTACGTTGGCACTCGCTTCTGCTTTTATTCGTGACAAGGCAATATTGTAAGAAAACAAAATATTAAAACGCGATTTATAATCATACAATAATCCTAGACTTCCGTTTAGTACATTATAGTAATCATAATCTTCACTAATTCTATTATTGTATTCTAAAACTGAAGTCAAATCAATGTCTTCTCCTATAATCGACGGCTGCAAAAATTGCAACGAACTAGCAATTGCTACCCCAGTTTTTTCGGGACTACTTACTTTGGGAACAAAAACTAAAGCCAATCTATTGGAAAACGAGAATCTCCGGAGGTCACCAAAAAAATTTCGATTGGTCCATTGGGCAATGACTCGCGGAAGCTCAGTTTGAAAGTTATCGAAACCTATTCCACCTCCCACCCGAATGGTGCGAAAAGGGGCTTCACGCACCTGCACTACCACCGGAACAGTGCGCTGTGAGGGATTGGGAGCTCCATGACTCACTTTTACTGCTGAAAACACTCCTAATCTAAAGACTTGCTGTTGGGCCTCGTCAAGGGCCGATAAACTGAAGTCGCTTCCTTCTGGAATAACGACCCTAACTTTACGTAGAATTCTGTTTCGAGGCACTTGGTTTGCCCCAGCAACAAAAATCCGCCCAAAGCTGTACTTGAGCCTAAGGGTAACTTCTAGCTTTACAGCGGCGACTTGTTGGTCTTCTAGTACGGTAACCGCTCCTAGTACACTTGCTTGCGCATACCCCGCATTGGCCAGCCGCCTAGACAATATCTGCTTAAGAGCCTCGTATTCTTGTTCTTTAAAAACTTCCCCAGGATTAAGCGGAAGTCCTTCTAGCAATGCATTTTTTTTGTCTTCAGGAAGTTGATCCAATCCAGTAATATCTCGTTGGGCAACGCGGGTGGGAGGTCCCTCGGCAATGGTTATTACTACCCGCACTTGATTATCCTCCACCGGAATAATCTGCCTATCCACAATTCTCGCCTGGTAATAACCTTGCACCTGGTATAGCCGAATAATACGCCTCAGGTCGGTTTCAAAAACCAATTCATCAAAATAGCGAGGTTCGGAAAAAGGAATCCAGGATGTTTCGGAAGTAACAATTCTTTCTTTAATTAGGCTCTGAGAAACATTTTTTACACCTCGGAATTCTAAATCGACTATTAGAGGCGCTCCTGGAGTAGGAGGCAGTTGCGGTGCTGCGCACCCCCATGTCAACAAAAGTGCTATCATGGTAATTTTTGTCGCTGCTTGGTAGCAGCAAATCATGCTTTGCCTGCGCATCTGATGCTTTCATGAACCGGTTGAATCACCTTATGTCTTGTTCAAAGTCACGAAATTCCGCATATCGACGGGTATTGGGGAGAAGAGTTTCATATTCTTCTTTTTTAAAGGATGAGGGAATTCCATCTCACTTGCGTGCAGCGCGTGCCGGGTTAAACGAAGCTTGGCCCAATCTTCTGTGGTCACTTGGTTTTGAGTAAACCGAATAAAGATGCGCTCATCGCGCCCATAGATTTTATCGCCTACTAGAGGAAAGCCCTTGGCTGCGAGATGAGCGCGAATTTGGTGTTGACGCCCGGTTATTGGTTCGCAACGAAGCAAGGCAAAAAATTCTCCCTTGGTTTCCCATTCCTGCAATACTCGAAAACGAGTTTTCGCTGATTTGCCTTCTTTATTATCCACCCGGACGCGAATGCGCACTTCTTGGCCTCCCACTGCCAGAGGTAGGTCTACCTCAAACTCTTTTTCTGAAGGTACCCCCTCGGTAATTGCCAAGTATGCCTTCTTAACCAGCCCTTGGGCAAAAGCTAATTTAAGAAAACGAGTCTGTTCGGGACGCACTCCACATAGCACCAACCCACTGGTTTCGCGGTCTAAACGATGAGCTGGATCGGGCTTTTCTCCTGGCATGGCTAGATTTCGCGCCAAAGCTACTAGCGTTCCGCGTAGGTAACGGGCACTAGGATGCATGGGCAACCCTGCCGGTTTGTCAACCACCAGCACCGCTTCATCCCGATAAATTATGGGAAGCTCTTGGGGAGTTTCTGGCTCAACCAATTTTGGTCGAGTCAAATTTAAAACCATTCCCGGCTGCACTAAGGTAGACGGCTTGAGCAAACGTTCTGACAGTTTACCCGTTCTAATAATAGCCTGGACCTTGCTTCGGGAAAGGCGGGGAATTTTTGTGCATATGTAGTGGTCTAACCGCCAACCACGAAATTGGGGCTCAACCACCAATTTCACCACGTAGCTTTCTTCACTTGAGGCGGTTAAAACCGGCACACGAGGCAACTCTTCGATTTCATTTTCAAATTTTTTTGGATTTGGGTGCACGCTTACCTTGGCGCTCAGAAACACAGTCGCTTTCCTTTTCGAAAAACCGCAACAAACGCTTCGACCACCGCGGTCCCGCGTAATCGATTCCAATCCGGGAAGCTCGCTCCACCGTCCGCGCTGGCCGGTCTCCATTGGTAATGGACAAAGGCCCCTGTTCTAGATCAAGCCCGTTATATCGTCGGTCAATATTAAGAGCTTTGCATAACTTACCAGGCCCGTTACCTGGACCAAGGCAATTGCTTAAGGGTTCAATGGCTCTAATTAGAACGGCTTCCGGCTCCCCTTCCGGCATGGTTACCACATTCAGACAATTATGCATTCCATAAATTAAGTAGATATATGCGCGTCCTGGAGGACCAAACATTACTTCCGTACGCGGAGTCCTTCCCTTAGCGGAATGGCAAGCCAGGTCCTTTTCTCCTAAGTATGCCTCGGTTTCTACTATTCTACCCGCACGCAGCACTTGACCATCGAGGTGCAAGATGTGGCAGCCAAGAAGATCGCGAGCTACATCTTCGGTAGGTCGATTATAAAAGCAATGTGGTAGGGGATTTCGTACAACTAGTAACATTTTGGCATCCCTTGAAGTGATGTTATAAACCGCGATACTTTGTTTTTAATGAACGAACATTCTCCCATTACGATTCCTCTTGAGCTAAAAGCCCTGTTTCTACGCGAGACTAGCGAAAATCTACAAAAAGCCAAAAAATCTTTTGCGCAATTACAAGAAGCCCCAGACAACCACCAAAACCTGGAAGATGTTGGTCACTTTTTCCATCGGTTGGCCGGAACTGCACATTCACTAGAATATCCTACCCTTGGCCGACTCTCCATGATTTGTGAGAACCTTGCCCAACTGATTCAGGAGGGTATGGTAAGCGACCGTTCTAAGGCTATAGAGATTTTTAGTGATGGTTTGGCTGCGGTAGAAGAAATTCTACAGCAGAATACTTCGGATTCTCGCAACAAGGCTCCTATTCCCATTCCTTTGAGCAATCGATCAACCCAAAACAGCAATAAATTCCGGATCATGGTAATAGATGATGATCCTTTTAGCGCCAGCCTAATTGACAACTGTCTTCGCTCTGCCGGGTTCATCAGTAGCTGCTGTACTAAACCCGAAAAAACCCTTCAGGCTTTAGACGAAGAACGACCTGATCTTTTGATTCTTGATGTTGATATGCCAGAGATGAATGGTTTCGACCTCTGTCGTCTAATCCGTAAACATCCGGCGATGACCTTTACCCCGGTTATTTTTGTTACCCGCAAAGGAGACGTGGAACAGCGGGTACACGGCTTAGAAGTAGGAGGAAATGATTACATTTCCAAGCCTTTTGATCCCCAAGAGTTGGTGGCGCGGGTACGCTCTCATTTGCAAAGGCTGTCCGCTTTACAAGACATGGCTATTCGTGATGGCCTTACCCGTTGTTTTAATCACAAGTATTTCAAAATTCGCCTGGGACACGAAATTGAACGCGCTAAAAGATATAATGTTCCTTTTTGTTTAGTAATGCTGGATATTGATTTTTTCAAAAAAGTAAATGACACCTGGGGGCATCCTGCCGGCGATACGGTTCTTATTCATTTGGCCAATATAATCGCCGCATCTGTCCGCAGTACAGACTGCCTAGCCCGTTATGGCGGCGAAGAATTCGGCATAATGCTGATTGAAGCCGGTGAAAAGGAAGCCGCCATTATCGCTAACCGTCTTCGAGAACGAGTGGCTCAGGAAACGGTCATTCTTCCCGAGCATCCAGAAATTAAAATCCATATAACTGTAAGCGTGGGCATTGCGGAATTTGAGCCCCGGGATAGCTTGGAAAGTCTTTTAGAAAGAGCTGATTCAGCTCTATACCTTGCCAAAGCCCGTGGACGTAACCGAGTGGAAACCGCGCTTCATTCTGAAGACACGAAAGCTGACATAGTATCTAATACTTGATTGCCGTCGTGCCTCCTGTCGTGCCTCCTAATGGTTGGCAAAAACCTAGGTAGATTTTTCCCGGCTTGATGAAATGGTATAATTATTAGAAAATCCACGTTGTTCTCTATCTTCTGCTACTGCCGCACACGCCGATTCCGGGGAACTGAATATTCCCACATCGATATATGTGCCGATATTAGTCGAATCAGGGTATTTGCCTTTCCATCGTACCGATCCGGTTTGGCTGTTTGTTACCGAGCGCACCCAACGGGTGGTCTTAGCTGCATCATAATTCTTAGCTGTCGATTTGCTCTTAACT
>JBNKEI010000078.1:0-4302 GCA_050288705.1 Myxococcales bacterium | reverse complement strand
AAAGAAATCCTTTTCATATTGAAGCCTATCAGGCTTTGTTTCATCTTTATGCAGACACCAAACAATTAGATGCTATGATGTGCGTGGGCCATATACTATCATTTTTAGGAGCTTTGCGTGGCAGCGAAAACGAATCTTTTTTAGAAGCCAAAAGTCGTGTACCTAAGGAAACATTCGAAGTATTAGCAGAAACAGAAATCGATACTCTATTGCAGCATCCCTATGCAAAACACCCTTTTTCGTGGGCGATTCGAATCTTTGGCGATCAGCTTCAAAAAATACATCCCCCGCGACTATCTGATTATGGCGCCGGAAGAGCTGATAAGCTAAAAGCAGACCATCCTGTATTTCGCATGGCAAAAGGTTTATGTTCGGTTTTTGGTATTAAACAAATCGACATATATGAAGGAAGTATGGAAACCTCGATTATTCTGGAAAATACTGAACCCTGGTCTATGATTATTGGAAAAGGCTTGGCTCACAAATTTAATATTAGAGAACAACGCTATTTATTAGCAAGGTCAGCTTTTCATATTTTTAGCAAAACGCCACTCGCCTTGCGGCTTAGCTATGAAGAACTAGAAGACCTTTTTGGGGACCTAGTTCGCATGGTTGAACCAGATTTCAATCGCCTTGGTCGGCCAAATGAAGACACTATTCGTCGATTAAAAAAAACAATCAGTTCCAAAATAGCAAAACAGTGGGAAACATTTGTTCCTCAACTAATTCAGCTTCCTTCTTTCGATATTAAAGCTTGGTTACAAAGCATCTACTATTCTGCCGACCGCGCTGCGCTTCTTCTGTGTGGAGACATTACCACTGCCCTAGAAATGCGATTACACGAGGGCTTTTTTGATGCCCCGCATAATCAAACTACCGAGCAATTCGTTTCGGAAATCGGAAAAAGACCAGATCTTGCCGAGCTTCTTTCTTTTATTCTTTCTGACGAACATTTACAGCTTCGCCGGCGCCTAGGACTGGCCCTGATGGAGAATACGATTGAATAAAACAGCGGAGAGGTTCTTGCCGCCAAGCACCACCCCGGTGTACTCTATTGTATTCAACTAAAAGATCTCAGTACGCTAGATGGAGTTCATCGTGAAAAAGAAAAGTACCGCAGCAGCTTGGGTGGTTATTATGCTGCTAGTAAACGCAATTGGAACATTGGCCTACTCACAATCCATTGCCGTACTAGGAAGCGATCACTGCGCAGAAAGTTCCATTTCTAGCCATGTACGACGTATTCGCGAGCTGCTTTCTACCAAAGGTGGCAATGTCATGACCGAGGCGGAAATGATCACCAAACTCGGGGGAATAGCAACAATTTCCATGGCCGACGCGAACCGAGCGCTAGTAGCAAGTAGAGACGATTTGCTAAGCATGGCCTATACTCGTGCCACCCTTCCCCTAGAGCTGATTATCAAAGAACTTTATCTACTCCCGCCCTCGCAAAAAAGATGTGAAAGTTTACGCGACGCTTATTCCAAACTTGCTTGGGCTTATCGCAAACAGGGCAAGGAAAAGGAATGCGTCTCCTCGCTTAGTAAAATGACTAGCGTAGGATCTTTCGACTTGGATTACGATCTTTTCCCGCCTTCTTTCCATAAATTTGCCGAGAATTTGCGCAAAGAAGCGCAAGGCAAAGCTAACACCAAACTCCGAATTACTACTCGCCCTTCTGGATTAACTATCCACGTCAATGGATGTCCGGTCGGTGCAGCGCCAATGAATCTAGCACTCCCTCCAGGAGAATACTTAGTAGAAGCGGCGTTTCTTACTGGTCGAGGAATTCCCAAAAAAGTCGTAGTTAGCGAAAACAAAGCAGACACGGTGGAGTTCGATCAGGGTTTTGAAGGCTCAATTTTTGCGGATCGTGGTCCCTGCTTTACTTTTCGCGGACATAGTAAAAATCGACTAACGCAAATGGCTCGTTTGAGCTCTCTGCTGGAGGCAGATTCGGTTGTGGCTTTAAGAGAAGAAGAAGTAACTAAGGGGGACAGGTATTTAGTCGCCTCTCTTCTAGAAGGAAGCAAAGATTCGCGTGAAGCGCGCATTAAGCTTCCCGCAGGGGGGGCTTCTAATGCCGACATAGAAAAACTTGCTGCTTTTATCGCCTCGGGCAACGCTACCCCTCCTGTTGAGGAAATGGGAGTAAAGAATGACTGGAAGCCGACTATTAGCCAGCACTCGGCAGTCGTCTCGAAACCAAGTAAGTGGAAACGCACTGCTGCTTGGTCTTTGGCTGGATTAACGGCGGTCCTGGGCACGGTGGCGGTTGTAGAAATGGTTCGGGTAAACAATCTGGAGAAGCAAATGAAAAACTACTCTCCAGACGGAGCTGGACTTCAAGGCAACACCCTGCCTGAGTATGAAAAACGCAGGAGTAGTTCCAAAACCGCGGCTACCTGGGGAACTGTTGCAGCTATTGGGGCCGGTGCGGCAGCAATTGGCTCGGGAACTCTATTCTGGCTGAGCTTGCGTCCATCTATTTCCCCGAGTGCGTTGGCATCTTCACCGAGGGTTGGTTTTGCCCTGGGGGGGGATTTTTAGAAATCCCATCTTGGCCTCATAGGTGCAGGTCTAGAACTGACGACCGTATGATAACAGACCTGCACTTTGTATCGAGTTTACTTAACGAAATTCAGGCATGTTTCTTTGAAAGTTCATTAAGACGACTTGGATCTTTAGACAATAGACGTAGAAGGTTAGTCATTGGAACGCTAACCTGTTGCTCTCCCGACTCATATTTCTGGAAAGCCCTAGGCCCACCGCCAAGAATCTCTCAGCACGTCGTTGAGATAGCTTCAGGTACCTAAATTTAAGCACGCCGAAGTTGTTGCCCTTTCCCCGAACGACTTGCTGCAAAAATCAATTACACCGAGCTCGAAACAGGCAATCTCGTGCTGCTCGATACAAAGCGCAGAGGTTACCGCTGCCTGAGCGCGAGGCGTTTTCTTGACTGTGTATAAAATGGCACAGTAGAAGATTTCGCGGTTACCTGCCGATAGCTTACAAAGTCAATGAGACGACTTCAGAAAATTTTCTTTTGGCGTCTTGATTGAGGAATTCTAGAGAGCCCGCGGCGAATAATCCAGTGAGCAGTTTGATCGCTAAGAATCCTATAAAGTGCGATCAATTCATTCTTATCTACTAACAATAGATTCTTTACTCCTTTGACGGGTCGGAAGATTTTACTGGTACAGAACTTGCTATTGTTATTTCAAACGTAACACTTCCGATCCATATTCGAGGTATAAAATGCGTGCAAATAATTCTAGATTTGACGGCAATAGATCAGTTACCAACCGGCATCAATCAAGTACTCGGCAGGTTCAAGAATCAAGACCGCGGTCCAATTCCTCGCCGACGTCTGGCAGTAGAGATGAATTCGTTTACACTAATAATTCTCGACCAATGAATCTTTGCGCGGACGCTTCGTCCACACCTTCTATTAGCGGCAGCAGCCTTCCAGATACCCCGCAGGAGCTTCCCGCGATTTTTCCGGAGCTAGAAGGGAAAGGCGCTGAAGAACTTGAAGAAATATATAGTTCAATGAAGAAGCTCGTATCTGGAAGCTTTGCTGAAAAAATGACGGCGCTCGGGGAAATAAGCCAAAATTTTCCCGATACTATGGGTAAAGCGATAAAAAAATTGGGTATTCAGGATTATCGCATTGCAAAAATAGCTGCTAACGGGGAAGCACTTAGTTCGCTGGGCACAATTGCCGACAAAAATTCATCTGTTGCAGATAAAGCAAAAGCTGCTTTGTCCCTTACCAAAGCAGTTGGCGACACATTCAAGCCAGAAGAATTAAAGGGATGTCTTAATGGCGCTCTTAAGGCATTACCATCTGGAGAAAAATTAATCGACGCAATTTGCGCATGGTCAGATCCAAAGAAATCTGGACTCGACAAGGCAAAAGCTACTCTTGATCTCGCACAATCCCTCAAGGAATTTGCGGGCGATGCAGCCCCAGGTCTCGCTAACGATCTCCGAAAACTAGATGGACCTTTACAAGCTGCTGGCGCAGCTATGACTTTGTTCGACTCTAATGCTTCGCTTAAAGATAAAGCGATTGCAGGAGCTCAATTGGCCGCAGAAATTCCTGATCTTAAAAAAAACTTATCAGGATTCAAAGATATCCTTAAAAAAGCCGGGGTAGCTGATGCTGGCTCGGTAGTCGATTCAGCAATGAGTGATGCTACCAATCATGCCAACAATACAGCGGTAAAGGGATTGAATAATAAACTCGCTACGGAGCTTTCAGCAGATGAACTAACTAAGCTCGATCAATTGGCAAGC
>JBNKEI010000077.1:0-3794 GCA_050288705.1 Myxococcales bacterium | reverse complement strand
CGCTTTGGGCAAGCAAAGCTCGCCGTCGCTCTACTCGGGGCTCTCGCCCCAAACCCCATTTGCTGGCGGGTTTTGCAATTGGCTACTATGTAAGAAATATGGAGGTTGCCATGACTACATCAGCTTTGACATCGAAGTGCCAGATCACGGTTCCCAAAGCTATACGGAAGCTATTGGGGCCAAACATCAATGACGCCATCGGATGGCGTGTTGAAGGCGGCAAGGCAATAGTCGTGCCTGCCCGGAGTGACTTTATATCTCGTCGCGGAAGCATCGTTGTTGGTCAGGGTATGATTTCTTCCGACATTAAAACTGCGCGCTCTATCAGGGTGGAAAAATACCGATGAAACGTGTAGTTATCGATACAAACTTTTTGATTTCATTTTCGAGAGAGTAAAATTGGCCCATCGATAGAAAACCGCCCGCCTGGCGCGCTGCGTCAGTTGACGATCGAGATTCCTGCCAATCCACCCATCCGGCATCTATCGACCTGAGTTCGGGATATGGTGTAAAAATAGCGTAATGCCGCAGGCATGAAGTCGAGGAACCTTTCGAACCCGGTCTCGACAAGCTAGAACGGATTTTTACAGTCTTTCGTTATCCAATGGTAAAAACATCTTCAAGAGAAGATGCATCCACTGCTTGATCTAGCCATTTTTCTAGTTGTTCACCGTTTTCTGGCTTGACAGAAGCAATTTGTTCGCGAATCCAAACGGGAACATGGCCAAAACGACGTTCCAAGACCCGTAAAAGGCTTTTGGCGTTCCCCTGAACAATTCCTTGGCTTATTCCTTGGCTTATTCCTTGACTTATCCCTTGGCTTATCCCTTGGCTTATCCCCTCTTCCCTAGCGGCTGACATCTCAATCTCATAAGTATCTAGAGCGCGTCTTCGCACTTCGGCAATTTGACACCATTCCGACTGGCTCGAAATTCTTTCCAACGCCTCTTTTGCCTCATGCATCACTGGGTCCTCCTTGGCCAACTGCTCGAATTCTACTTCTTCTTTACTGGAAAGAAAACGCACCCAGCGCCCAAGCGCTGGAGAAATCTGTTCACCCCTTTCTTCGGCGCGTGCAAACTTAGGAAGCTCTAAAATATGTATTTCTAAATCTTCTGTTAGTCGAAAATGCGTTGTTTTTTCCAATACTTGAAAAACATTATGCATTCTAGCGCCATTGGACAATTTGTCGTTCAGCCATACCACACTAACGGTAGGACTCAAGGAAGCATAATGGTTTCCACGCCTTAGATCTCCAGAGTAGAGGCGTGCCCAGTAATAAAGAATTCGCCTTCGAAATCCTATTCGCAAGGCACTCTCCATTTCCACGTCTAAATGCACGCCATTCTCCAAGTCCACTCGGATATCGAGTACAATTCCCTTGTCGGTTGCGACATCTTTTGGGGGCTCGGGATTTAGTACTTTTAGGTGCTGTATAGGCATATTTGGTTCTAGCACTGCGGTGAGCATGGCCTTTAAAAGCCCCTCATTTTCTGGCCGGGTAAACAATATCTTGAATACTATATCTAGCTTTGGATCGAGCAGTTCTCTGTTTTTCATTTTATTCCTCCCTTTATAGTGATGGTGTTTTCAATTAGCGCAGCCGTGGCATTGGTGACTATATAGCTCATTCATTTCGCATCGGTCGGCTGCGTGCCGCTCAGCACACGGAACTTAAGCTTTTTGGGTCGCTTTAGAAAGTTTAGTGTTTAGTAACCAGCACTGACTCCGGCAAGAAACGAATCTGCACTGGCTTTTTCGGCGAGTCGGAGACCGACCTGCCACGTTTGGGGAGAACTTTAACCTGTAAGCGTCCCACTGATTCGGGCCAGGCCTGCTCGATGAATCTTGAGCAACCTGACATTTCAGATCTTGAAACATGATGCCAAAGATGACACCATAACTTGAGTGAGTTCGAACATCGATGACCTGTTGGATAAGATGCGGAGCAACCCGGCAAACCTTCGCTTTGTGGATGTTTGCAAGGTTGTTACTCATTTCTTCGGCAAACCGAGGAACAAAGGTTCTAGTCACTGGGTTTGGAAAATGCCCTGGACTGGCGATCCGCGTATTAACCTTCAACCTGGCTCAGGAGGCAAAGCAAAGCCATACCAGGTTCGGCAAATCCTTCAAGCCATCGATCGCTTACAGGAGAAGCTATGAGAAAGCTTGATCTGGCCGAAAAGTATACCTATCGAGTCATCTGGTCTGAAGAAGATCAGGAGTATGTTGGGCTTTGTGCTGAATTTCCTAGCTTGAGCTGGCTAGATAAATCGCAAGAAGAAGCCTTGCACGGCATTGTTAAATTAGCACGACAAGCCATAGAGGATATGGCAAAGACGCACGAACCTGTTCCCGAGCCGTTGGCGACTCGTAGATATAGTGGACAATTCAAAGTTAGAATTCCGCCTCAGGTCCACCGCCAACTCGCAATAGAAGCCGCTGAGTGCAAAGTTTCCTTAAACCGCTTGATTAGCGCAAAGCTGGCTCATCGATAAAAAACAAAAGCTCGGTCAAATATTGTATTATCGAAGAATCTGCCACTCGAGCACGCCAGTTTTCATCTATGCAATTTTCTAAATGCGCCCGCTGCTCGGTTAACTAGCCGAGGAGCAAAACGTGGCGAAAGCTTCAACAAAATTAACTTCGCAAGCATGTTTCGCGAAAGCCCCTTCCAATAGAGCGGCAGCTCGGCAATAGCTTTCCAATAGCTCGGTTGTTCAGACAAAGACACTTGCAGCGTTCCCGCGCGCCACGCCCATAGCGCAACCAGTTGGTCTTTTCGCGCAAGGCTTTTGTGCTGTTCTGCATACCCCGGAACCACCCGTGCGGGGTACGAGTGAGTAAACACCGTCCAAAATCTTCCCCAGGTTCCAGCATCCATACGTACCTGGTTAAACTCAGAGTCACAACCGGCAAGCGCCTCGGAAATAATGCATAGGGATGGAGACTTTGACTTCTCTAGCGCCGCAAATGCCAAACACACAAAACCCCAATTACTCTGTTCAAAGCGGGAAAGCTCTTGCCGGTCTTGCTCGGTATACTCTACCCGCTTCACTACAAAAATAGATATCTTGGGATACTTGGTTAGCAGCTCAATAATACGCACCGGTTCGGTGAAGCGGGCAGGACTGGTCGGAAAATCAAAAGTTTTGTCGGGAGAATCGGGAGGTTGAACAAAAGAAAACAACAGAATATCGGGTTGTTCCTTTTCTAAAGCGTCCAGAATTCGTGCGAGGGCCTGGTCGAAGATTAGGTCATCATCGGCTAGAAGCCAAACATAGTCACCTTTTGCGCGTTCGTAGAGAAAGCGCACATTTCTATCCATACCAATATTTTCTTCGTGTCGAACCGCATCAATTTGAATTTGCCCCCCCATACTGAGGGCGCTAGACACCATTGCTGGCGTCTCGTCCAAAGAGCAGTTGTCGCCAATTACGATTTCCACCTGATCTTTTACGCTCAGAGCCGCGATTTGATTGCGCAAAAGAAGCAGCAAGCGCGCCAATTTACTAGCCCGATTGTAGGTAGGAATAATAATACTCAAAAGAGGCTTCCCGGCGTCCATAGATTCCTCAAATTACTCGTAATTACCAGCAAGGTAGGAATATTGACAATCTGCCATTCAGCTTGTCGAGACCCAAGGCTTCCGGTTCCCACGAAAATGAACTCTGATGCATAGGCACACCTCCACTTCACCGTCCTTAGCGGGCGGGAATGTCCCTCGCATCGGATCCGCTGGCTAAGCGGGGGGCAACCATCGACTGCGAGCCGGACGCGGCATCTACCGATAT
>JBNKEI010000076.1:0-9517 GCA_050288705.1 Myxococcales bacterium | reverse complement strand
CCAAAATTAGTGTTCCTGCAGCAATTACATCTGCTCGCTGAGAAAAATGGGCTAGATGGCCAGCGAGTTGTGCGGAACAACGCATTCCCGTACAGCGATGATCGGCTTCGCCAGGATTCCTTTGAGCAATGGCATTGCATACTGGGCAATTCGAAGGAAACTCAAACGCTTTTTCTTTTCCAGTGCGCTTTTCTTTTATTACCACCACAATTTCGGGAATCACATCTCCTGCCCGACGCACAAATACATGGTCTCCCACCCGAACATCTTTGCGACGAAGCTCGTCTTCATTGTGAAGAGTAGCGTTGGAAATATTAGCTCCGCCCACCAGCACTGGTTGAAGCTCGGCTACGGGCGTAAGCTTGCCCGTCCGACCAACCTGAACGCGAATATTTAAGACCACAGTCTCTTCTTCTTCAGCAGGGAATTTCCATGCCACCGCCCAACGAGGACTTTTGGAAACGGTTCCAAGTTGGTCCCGGTATTCCTTCTTATCAACTTTGATCACCATCCCATCAGATTCAAAAGAGAGGTCATGGCGATGCGCTAGCATCTTTTGATAGCACTCCTGAACTTCTTGAGAGCCTACTGCTCGACAAATAGACTTCGAGACTCGCAGTCCTACTGAATCCAAGAATTCCAGCTTTTGAACGTGGCTGTCGAAATCTAGCGAAGATTCTCCGATTTCGTAGAAATAGGCTGAGAGGGGACGAGAAGCAGTTATTTTGGAATCAAGCTGGCGAAGCGAACCAGCGGCTGCATTCCTAGGATTAACAAAAGAAATATCGCCCGCCTCTTCCTGTTGCTGATTTAATTTTACAAAATCATCTTTGGCTAAAAAAACTTCTCCGCGAGCTTCCAGCAACTCCGGAAGTTGTTGTTCGGCGCTACGTAGCTTTAGAGGGATAGAACGGATAGTTTTAACATTCTCAGTGACATCTTCTCCGGTGGTTCCATCTCCGCGAGTGGCAGCGCGAACCAATAAGCCATGTTCATAGCGGACCGAAATAGAAAGACCATCTAGCTTGGGTTCGCAGAGATAAAAAATGTCTTTTACACCGAGTGCTTTGCTAATCCGTTGATCGAAATCCCTGAATTCTTCGGTAGATTGGGCTTTTCCCAAAGAAAGCATAGGAATGGTATGAACTACTTTAGCGAATTTTTCTAAAGGCTTGCCTCCCACTCGTTGAGTAGGAGAATAAGAATTACGAAGCTGAGGGAACTTTTTTTCCAGTTGTTCCAGCTCGTCGTACAGGCGATCATATTCCGCATCGCTAATGATCGGCTGATCGAGTACATAATAGCGGTGATCATGAAAAGAAATAAGCTCACGCAGCTCGTCAGCTCGCTTTTCTGGGCTAGGCGGAACCATTTTGCGCTCCTAAAGAGCCCTGTTTTCCCAATTTTTCCTGAAATAGTGGAGACTTTTGGGTTGGCGGGCGCTTTTTGCACGTCCTAGTGTTATACAGAGTATTTTTCGTTAGCCATGGGAACACCAATTCTTACCATCCGGATGATTCATCCCCAACCGCGCATCATCTCGCGCGCAGTGTCTGCGTTGGAGCAAGGGGAGCTTATAGCCTATCCTACTGATACCTGCTACGGATTAGGCTGCGATTTGATGAACAAGCGGGCAGTAAATGGGCTTTTTGCGCTTAAACGCCGCGATCGCAAACACCCAATGTCGGTGTTGGTTGCCGATCTCTCTGGTCTGTCTGAACTGGCCAAGGTTTCTAACTATGCGTATAGGGTAATTCGTCATCTAGCTCCTGGTCCATATACATTCGTGCTTGAAGCGACCAGTTTAGTTCCAAAACTTATGCAAACTCGCCAAAAGACGGTAGGAATCCGTATTCCCGATTGCTCAGTAGTTAATGAGTTGTGTAGGCAGTTGGGGCGTCCATTGGTAACTACTTCGGCAAGCGAAAATGAAGAGCCTCTTCTCGTAGCAGAAGACGTTCGCAACACTTTTGGAAGCGGGCTCAGTCTAGTCTTGGATGGGGGAATAGTAGGAAGAGAGTTTTCTACAGTAATATCGTTAGTTTCCGATGAACTGAGAATATTGAGAAAAGGCAAGGGGGATGTCTCTATGCTAACAAGAGAACTCTGAAAGATTCATACTAACAAGCCCTAACTGAAGGATCTTTAGGTGAAGCTACGTAAATAATGTTGCGTGTGGTTTGCTTTCCTCGGTACATAGCCCGGTCTGCAGAGTCGAGGATTGAGTGCTTATCTTGAGCATGCTCAGGGTAACTAGCTACACCAATACAGGAAGTAAGGGAAATAGCCAAGCCTTCTCGCGATAAGAAGCGGCGTGCTTCAATAGAGCGACGAATGCGTTCTCCAACTTTTAGCGCCCCACCAGTATCGGTGTTGAGAAGCACCACCACATATTCATCGCCTCCGTAACGGCAGGCCACATCGATGTCGCGTACACTTCCTTTTAGAAGAGCGCCTACTTCAACCAAAAGCTTGCTTCCCGCCAGATGACCGTAGCTGTCATTAATTTCCTTGAAGTGATCTAAGTCCATAAAAAGGACCGAAAAAGGCGTTCCGGTTTGTCTCGAGTTAGTGATTTCTCGGTCTAACACCAGGTGAAGAAAGCGAAGGTTGTACAACCGAGTAAGATCATCCATGTAGACCAAATCTTCAGCTTCGTTAAGTCTACGAATGTTTTGCATGGCCAAAGCGAAATGGCGCGCCAAGAAATGGGCGTTGGACCAGGCGGTAGATTGAAGAGTGGGATTAAGTAAAAGACAAATGCCCTGAACCTGGCCAGTCTCTTCAGCTCGAAGAACATGCCAAGTTTGGCCGTCAATTTCCAATATCTCCACCGAAGACAAGTTATTATGAAGATGTGGCAGCGCTGCAACCGCTTGATCACCAATTTTCTGGGCGTATTGGGGATCGATTCCTTGAAAAGCTGTTAGCAAATACTTACCCTCGGTGGTTCGGTCAAAAAGAAGCACCGAGTTGGCCGACAAATTTTGAGCAAAAGCGTGAGCAGCAAGAGGAAATAGGTGCTCTTTTTCCAATGTTGTTGCTAACCGCTGGCCAGTCTCTACCAGAGCAAGATGCTGGCGTAGCAAAGCATTTTCTTGCAGAAGTTGATGGGTAGCTACTGAACGAGAAACCGATAAAAGAAGCGATTCTGCAGATACTGGCTTTACTAAATAGTCCGCTGCTCCGCTTTTGATAGCGCGCACAGCCGGATCAACGCGATCGACCGCAGTAATTAAAATGACCTCTATGCCAGGATCGCGCCGTTTTGCTTCCGCCAGAACCGCCAGACCGTCTTCGCTCGGCAATATAAGATCGGTAACCACTACATCAAAATGCAGCCGATCGAGAATTTGGCATGCCTGCTGTGCATCGTGAACTGCTTCCACTTCGTATCCTGCACTGCTTAGGCAATCGCTGTACAGTTGCCGGGCGATAGGATCGTCATCGACGATAAGAATTCGCGTCTTTTCCATGCCTGGTTGCATTCCCCTTTCTGTTTACAACAGAGCCTTGGAAAAAATCGAGTAAACCATATTTAGGTCTACTCCTTGGATGAGCACGACCTTGCGTCGGCTGGCTAATCCTGAGGTAATCAGGATTTTCCGTCTGGGCAATCGCAGTATTTCGCCCAGCAGTTCGATCAGAGCTGCATTGGCTTCTCCGTCAACAGGAGGAGCTGCCAGCTGGATTTTTAGACGACCATCATGTTCACCTGCTAAGCGCGAACGAGCTGCTCGCGGTTGCACGAGAACGGAAATCTGCACCCCTGTGTCCAGGGCTCGCAGAAACGTAAAATTGGGAGCATCGCTAGATGTCGAGATAATGGACCTCATGAAACTGGCTCAGATTGAGTCCTCGAAATTTCTTGCCGGATGAGAACGGAAAGTCTCTAGTAAACTAAGGTGAGAACTGATCACACTTTTGATTTGTGATTCGAATTGAGAGCGTTGGCGTTTCAGCTCATTAATTTCATTGATTATCCTCACTCGTTTTTGGTCGGCGTCTAGAATGATTCTTTCCGCCTGCAATTCTGCTTGTGAGAGGACAATTTCTGCCTCCTTTTTGGCAGCTTCTCGAATATCTTCACTCACACGCTGGGCGGTAAGCATAGTTTCTTGAAGGGTTTTCTCTCGGCTTACCTGCTCATCAAGCTTGTGCTGTTTTTTTCGCAATTCTTCCTTAAGTGCAATGTTCTCCTTAACAACTTCTTCTAACTCACTAGCGACAAGGTCGAGAAATCCCTCGACTTCTCTACGGTCGTGGCCACGGATTGCAGGCTTGAATTGCTTCTGTCGGATATCGAGAGCGGTGATCTTCATTTATGGAGTTTATTATATAGCGCGAATTTGAATCTCCCAAAAAAGAGGGTTTTGCAAAAAAGCGCGGCAATGGTTTGCCCGAAAGCTTGTTGCATGGGTTGGCAAGTCGACAGTCAAATGGACATCCTCACCGCCCTGAAGGACGGTGTCTCCAATATCGTTCGGAAATCGGAGCCTTTGGCTCCTCGCTCTATTCTTCCCCGCCCTAAAGGACGGGGTTTGCCAAGCATCTGGATCAAGGTGAAAAAGGAGGATTTGCCATATGCGAGAAAGGGAAGCAGTTTTGTACCTGGTTAGCTCTAACGGCAAGTACAAAACGGAAAAAGCGAGCTGTAGTGGCTTGGGAAGGGGATGGGAAAATCGAAATGGGTGGGCTAAAGACACGTTTAACAGCATCACTGGCGGCTGCCTGGGAAGCGGAAATGCTCTCGCTTCTCACTATGGAATTGCTTGCGGAACGTGCCCCGGATGGCACTACGAGAACTAGGTTGGAAGCGTTAGCTGCGTGCTGTCAAGCGCATGCATCGCGTCTTTTGGCGCGTATTGCTGCAATAGGTGGAGGTCCTTTGCCAGTACCTCCTGACGAAGTTCAACTTCCTAGAGATTATGGGCAAGCAATACGTCAGGAAGCCGAACGATCCCGCTGCGCAGCAGAACGATATTCTATGATGGCAAATCTGGCTCGCAAAGCCATGGACCCTTCTGCCGCTTGGGTATGCGAACTCAACCGAGCCGAAGAGTTGGATCGGGCGTTCGAATTGTCAGAATTGGCAAATAAATTGGCATCAGAATCATTGCTGTCCCCGCCTGCCTAGAAATGCATAAACATAACAATAAAATGCCCAGGAGAGGACTCGAACCTCCATGGCCTTTCAGCCACTAGACCCTGAATCTAGCGTGTCTACCAATTTCACCACCTGGGCGCGACAAACTGGCTTATGGCTAAACCAGAATCGAGTTAGACCTCCTTTATATGGTTCTATCTTTCTGGTCAAGCGTGATTTAGCTTGCTTGCAGCTTTGTAAGAACCTCAGTACTGAAAAGTTTTTCGGTCGGTTGCTAATAAAGAAGCAGATGGCTATGGTCTGCGCCATGTCAATGGAAGGACAGGGACGCCCAGAGCCGCGCGAAGCCTGGCTGCAAGAAATCGAGTGCTGGATTGATGAGCGTATAGGCAGGGCGCTGGCGTCTAGAAACACGGCTAAGCTCCAGGAGCTGAAAGCTTTGCACGCTAGACTGGAGCGTATTGCTAAACGCATTGAGATGCTGCAGTGTAGAAAGAGGTAGGAAAAAAGATAAGCATATGCGCTCAGGTCTCATATATGGTTATGTTTGGGCTAACTCGCATCTATGTGCATTTAGGGTGCCTGCTACCGTCATTGGCTTTGTTGATGGGAACGATTGGGTTCTATCTTCGATTGGAAGCAGTCCCCGCAGAACCAGCCAGTGTACGTGAAATGGCTGCTAAATATACCGTTCTTGATAGTGAGTTAGTGCATATTGATTCTTTGTTGGCCGAGCGATTGCCAGAGCTAGGGTATGCAGTTCGTAAAAGGGTAGCGCAGGCGGTATTGGAGGAATCACGCCTAGCTCATCTTGATCCCATGTTCGTTATGGGAATAATTGAAGTAGAGTCTTCATTTAGGGGGCAGGCGATATCTTCGGCTGGAGCAAGGGGGCTTATGCAGATTCGCCCAGCTACCCTTGAGTACATTGCTCGGCTAGAAGGAGTCCGGCTTTCTGTCAAAGAGATCTGGAAAGACCCTGCTATGCAGGTTCGCTTGGGGGTGCGTTATCTTTCTAGGCTGGAGAATCAATTTAAATCTCTTGATTTAGCACTTATGGCCTATAATGCTGGACCGGAAAAACTAAAGAAGGCTTTGAAGCAGAATGACTGTGAGCGGTTTTTAGGATATGTGCGTGCAGTTCGCCAGAATTATTCGCGGTTTTGCAAAAAGTTCTCACCTACGTTTGCGCAAGTTGGTCCGGAAGTGTTGGAAACTGCTGAGATTTTAGTGCATTAAATGTTGCATCTTAATGAGTAAAATATATGCGTGTAACGGAGATTTTCGAGAGCATCCAGGGAGAAACTACGCAAGCGGGGTGCCCTAATGTTTTTGTTCGTTTCACGGGGTGTGATCTTCGTTGCAAATATTGCGATACGACCTTTGCATATGAAGGTGGGGTCGAGTACTCCATTGGCGAAATAGTGAATCAGTTGGCGGGTTTTTCTTCTCGCTCGGTAACTCTTACCGGAGGAGAACCCATGCTGCAAAGCGAGGTTCCTGGTCTTTGTAGCGAGCTTATTAAAGAAGGATGGAAAGTGTCTGTGGAAACTAACGGGCAAAGATCACTTGTTTGCTTGCCCTCGAATGTTTCGCGGATTGTCGATGTAAAAACTCCTGGTTCTGGATGCGAAGACCAAGCTTTTATCAATTTGCGCATGCTCCGCCCGGGAGACGAAGTAAAGTTTGTATTGACCTCAGAATTTGACTTCTGGTGGTCAGTGCAGGTTTGTCGGAGATTTGGTTTGGAATCCAAAGTACCAATTCTACTTTCCCCGGTGGTGGGGCAGGTAGATCCCAAAATTTTGGTCCGTTGGTTGTTGGGTTCAGGGCTTCAAGCGCGAATTAACCTGCAGATTCACAAAATAATCTGGGGTGCAGATGTTCGTGGTGTCTAAATGTTGGTTTTCCTGATAGCAAGCGCATCTACCAAGTGCCCAAAAGAATGGTTTTTTGGATACGAATTTATAGGAGAGAGTGAAGCATGGAACAGAACAAGCAAGAGCAACCAGCAGGGGAAGTTTCAACAGTCGAAACTTTGCTGCCAAGGGTACAGCAAGTTATTAACGAGGTTCGTCCAACTTTGCAAGCCGATGGAGGAGATATAGAGTTGCTAGGTATAACTCCGGAACTAAAAGCGCGAGTACGGTTGGTGGGAGCTTGCAAAGGGTGTCCATCAGCGTCGATAACCCTTTCTTTCGGTGTGGAGAAATATCTTCGGGAAAGGATTCCGGAAATTCAGGGATTGGTGCTGGATAAATAGCAGGTAGAATTCTTCTCGGAATAACCAGGACGCATAATCAATAAATTGACACCCCAATGCATGATGGCTAACCTACATGCTTTCGGCCGCCTTCCTAGCTAGGCGGCCGGCTTGTTTTTAAGGAGTTTTTGCTATGACCGAGCACGTACCAATGACCAAGAGCGGGTTTGCTCGCCTTACCGAAACGCTTCGGCGCCTCAAGTCGGTTGATCGACTCCAAATTGTACGTGATATCGAAGAAGCAAGAGCGCACGGCGATTTAAGTGAAAATGCTGAGTATCATGCTGCCAAGGAACGCCAAGGGCAGATCGATGCGGAAATTCGTCGTACGGAAGACCTGCTGGCGCGAGCGGAAGTGATTGATGTAAGCAAACTTTCCGGAACCAAGGTGGTGTTTGGAGCCACTGTTGAGTTGGAAGAGGTGGAGAGTGGTTCGCGAGTAGTTTATAGCTTGGTAGGCGAGTGTGAGGGCAATATCAAGAAAGGCTTGATTTCAATTTCTTCTCCAATTGCTCGTGCAATGATTGGGCGGGAAGTAGGGGATATGGTAGTGGTGCAAGCTCCGGGAGGAACGCGCGAGTACGAGATTGTGGAGGTTCGCTTTAATGAGCTTTCGGAAGATTAATTTATGATCTCACGAGCCAGTTACTGTTCCAGCGAACTTAGTTACCGGACGTTCTTAGGTTTTTTTGGGGCCCTGTATGTAGTTGTGTATAGAACAATGGTCCCCGAAAGGTTTTGATATGACATCAGAAAAAAGGTCGTTGCTTGGGGAGCTTGCAAGATACGCGTATCAATATCGACCAGACAACCCATTCAAACTAGTATCAGGGCAGACTAGTCCGGAGTACCTTGACTGCAAATTGGCGCTTAGCCAGCCTCGGGCAATGGCTGCGCTTGGTCCAGTTATTCTACGAGAATTGGTTTCTGACGTTGTTGCAATTGGCGGTCTTACGATGGGGGCTGATCCAATAGCGATTAGTGCCTGTCAAGCCAGCTTTGAGACGACCCATATGGTTCGTTGGTTTAGTGTTCGCAAGGACCCCAAAACTCACGGTCAAAGAAAGCTAATTGAAGGTAACGTTGAGTGTGGAGAAAAGGTCGCGATCGTTGACGACGTTGTTACAACTGGCAAATCAACGATTCAAGCCATTGAAAAATGCAGGGAGTTCGGCCTTCAAGTTTCTCAAGTCATCGTGCTTGTAGATCGAGAACAATCAAGCGGTCTTTCGAGCATCAAGAAGGCGGCTGGAAATGATATACCAGTTACGGCTATCTTTAAGAAACAGGAAATAGTCGATGAGTGGCATCAGCAAAATGCGAAGCACGAGCCGAAAATAGTCAATTCCTAGCGTATCCTTTGATGCTCCGGAGGGGGAGCCAGTCTCAAAAATCTAGTGCATCTCTAAGTCGCTACACTAGTTGTTCTGATGCTGGAAAATACGGCTGTTCATTCTGAAGCTGATAACAAAACTTATAACTTTGAAACACTTTGGCAATTTATGCATCCAACGAGCGTCTAAAATATCCACATAGCTAATGATAATAATGCCCAGGGACGGAATCGAACCATCGACACGGGGATTTTCAGTCCTTAGATTCATTGTGATATTCTATTGATTTTATTGGGTTATTTTTTGTGGAATAAAGTTTATTCCACGCATTTTCCACACCGCTTGCGGCCAGTGTTTGACAACTGCATTCAGTTTTGATACTGTTTGGTTATAGACATTTAGGGAGGAAGTAAAAATGCTTGTAGATAATGAGTTTCGAGTCTTTGGCAAAGATTGCACATGTCGGGATTATTTCTTCTCTGGAATGGATGATGTTGTAGAGGTTGCAAAGAACGCCAAAGTGAAGATAATTCTTGGCGTCCCTCGATCTCTAGCTTCCCGGGTTCCCGACCAGGATAAAAATGAAGTCCTGAAACGGGTTTCTTCGGAAAAATGCGGAGTGGCTTCGTTCCTGCAATGGAACGGGTCCTATCATGCATCGGTAGATCATGGTTATATGTTTTTTTGGGCACGTGGACCTCATGCTATGAGGAGGATTAATCGCCTCAAAAAGAAGCTAAGAAACGAAGTTGTGGCCGCCAAAATCGACGCGGCAGAAAGAAAGATGTTCTTTAGATCGTTGGTTCGCTCGGG
>JBNKEI010000075.1:0-5764 GCA_050288705.1 Myxococcales bacterium | reverse complement strand
CTTGTCAATCGATGATTTGGGGCCAAAGGTCAGCCCATCCAGGGTTCGTTTTTTCGATGAGACCCATCTTCCACGCACGACGCCACTTTTTTTAGCTGCTTTTCACGACCAATTGCGGTCATCATGTCCTCGAACAACTCGTATTCAAGAAACCACGAATTTGAGACCACTTACTCTCGTCCAACGACAATCGTAACGCCATCCAAAGCCTAAAAAAGGTCAGATCGGAATGCAAGCTGGTCTTTCGACTGTGGTGCCCCCTGGATTCCCGCTTTCGCGGGAATGACGGAGGGCGTGGTGTCGGATATAGGGACACGCCCTAGTTTTCGCCGGTCTTCGGGTTGTATGGTGGCTGCATCGATAAATTGATTGGCTTCTAGGTCGTAATACTTGTGGGGAAATTCTATTTTTATTTCGATTTTTTGGGGGAATAATTGCTTGGTGAATTTTGCCAACTTCTTCTCTTTCAATTCTATATTTAGCTCGTAATCAATTGATTACCTCTACTTATTTGTAACTGCTGGATGGAGTCGCAGACATAGACCCCATCCAGTGATTTTCAACTACTCTAGGAATCGACCGTAGTGTTCTTCGCAAGAATAACGCGAAAGATCGGCGTCGCCATTTGCGGTGTTTCTGGGATCGCGGTGGAATTTCGGCCACGGTGCGGTGGTTTCGATTCCTTGGCTGTCTACTATTATGGCGTAGAGCTTACCGTCTTCTGAGCCCACGTATAGCGTACCGGGTTTGTTCACTACGTTGCCGGCGTTATCACGGGCGCAGTCTAGGGCTGGGGAGGTAAATGCGCCGCCACCCAACCCTTCAGATCGCCAAATTGGCTGGCGTTGATTAGAATCATTACTTGCCAAATCGCTTGCCAAATCACGAGCCAGAAGTTCTCCTCCAATTGAAGCCAGGTAGATGATTTTGTCCGCGCCAATTGCGGGCGCGGAAAGCACTGATGCTCCAATTTTGACCACAGATGGAGCGGAATTGCTCGAAAAATCACTGTTCATAAAAGTCATATTACCAGCATCGTCACCGGCAATTAGCTTTTCCTCAAAGGAAAATACAACGTTACCTGTAGGATTGTATTCTGCGAAGTTATAACTATTTTCGTCGAATTTTATGTATCCGCCCTTTGTAAGACCACGCCCCCCCGAGTATGCACTACCAGAAAAAATTGCCAGGTTATTAGGTGCAATTTCGCATTGCTTTTCTTTTTTTTCTTCGACTGGGAATTTTCCAGCTTTCAACAAACAACTAACCAGATTTCCTTTGAAATCCCCAAAATAAACCCGATTCTTGGAAAAAGCCAAGCCAGTATTACCATAGGCGTTATTATCAATTCCAATAGAAATACAGCGATTGGCCCCCACTCTGTCACTCGCCGCAACGAGCTTTGGTCCATTATGATTATTATCGTTAGGGTTATTACTGTTAATCACCGCAAAAACCGTAGGAATAGCCCTAGACTCCCCATCAAACTTCACATCAGCCAGTGCCAAACTGGCCTCGGAACCTGTGGTTCCAGGAAAAGAGCACAGGTCCTTTTCATTACCTGCCTCATCAAAAACCCATACTGCTCCAATACCATTACTATTAGTTCCCGCGGCAAACACCAAATCCTTGCCGTCTTCGGCACTTCCTACTACCAGGCTCGCATTTACTGCACCTCCGGTTTGGTATTCCCATTTCCTGGTCCCGTCGGGCTTTATGGCGTAGATTTTTCCATTAAAACCTGCATCACCGAAATACACAGTGCCGTCTCGCCCAATTGCCGGCGACGTTTTTATTGCTCCATTTTCGGTGTTGTATTCCCATTTTTTCCGCGTAACCGGAATTACTGTATTAGTAGGATCTATTACCGCACTATTACCAGCCGTGTCGCTACCGGTAACACTTAATGAAAGGTTTCCTTCAAACGCGGAAAACGGCTCACTTCCAACCTCCCACAGGTTAACCTCTACCTCGCGACAAACTTGCCTTCCTTGAACGGTACACTCGCCTGCCATGCCCAGGTTGAACGGAGAATGCGTTTTGCCGGTCATGCTGAACACTTTCAAAATTACTGAGTTTATGTTTACGTCAGAATCGGAGCTGCTTACTCGCACTTTGGCGGATTCATCTAAACGATAACGGTTTACGCTAGACCCTCCCTGCGCTACCAGATCCACGTACAACTTTGGCGATTTTCTATCCACCACAAAGTTAAGACTTTTTTCATTCAGTCCTGCTTCTTCTGCAGATACTACCAATTTGCAACTAAACTCCATGCCCTGAATACTACTCTGGGGGGTCCACGGTTCTGACCGGTAGCTATAAGTATTAGGTTGGGTATTAGGTTCTCTGGAAAGCACGCCGAATGTCATCCCTCTATTACCACAATTGATCGAATAATTCAATATTTCTGGCGCCTTTTGAGGCTCTAACCCATCATCTGGCGTCAGGGAAGCTACTATTTCCACGTTTCCTTGCTTCCTATCCATATTTCCAGGTTGTTTAATGACTATTTCTTTAAATAAATTTACGCACTTCTTACCTTCTTTTATTTTACAAATTTTATATTCTCCACAATCCTGATCGCACCCGCTAATGGTTACTTTTATTTCCTTAGATTTCAATATATCAGCCGGCGGGGCTTTCCCTTGTTCGTATCCATCGTACACTGGGACTACCGCTAGTGAATATTCACCACCTAGTTCAGTTATAATGTTTCCGGTATATTCCAGAGGGTTTTCCTCCGTCTGCTTCAATGCATACCGCTCCAAAACCCCCCAGCGCGATTTCGCCAACAGGACTAGTTCGCTGGGGGCAGGTTTTCGTTTATCGCTTTTTTCGGCTCTAACCAGCTTGGCGGTCACTTGGAATGGCGTGGCTACTTGCGATTGTTCGGTAGGCAATTCCAAGGAAATAGATTCAAATGCTGATTTACAAGCGATGGAATTACTATCTTCATCCTTTGTACAGTACTCGTATTCTTTGCAGCCGGGCTCACAATTATAAACCACACAAATATTATAGTGACAAGTACCTGGATAATTACAATCACTGTCGCTCTTACAATCTACCGCCGAAGGAAGCGAGCATCCTGCTAGCGCTAGGCTAATCAATCCCCAAATTTTAGTTTTCATTCTTTTCTCCATTTCCTTCCCCTACATTTATGAAAGTCTAAAACTGACCAGAAACACCAAGCTGAGCGCCAGAAGAAGTAGGCGTAAAATACCAATAGGTGCCGCCACCAAGCATTACGGCAGCTCCGGATACCAACAAAACTGCTCCGCTTACCTGTGCAGATCGTAATTTTTGGCTCGTATTCTTTGCCTCTTCGTATTTATCGAAAAGAATATTTCCACCTTTTTCCCGTAGATTTAGTATCTGACGCTTAAAACTATTAGCGCGAAATTCTTGTACAATTCCACCCACTGTCAACGCTCCACCCACCGCCAAGGCGGCATAAGCTGGCCAACGAGGCAAGGAATTACTTTTTCCTGGGGAAAGCTTATCCGAAATAAAGTTATTATCGATAAACGCCTGGTCAGCTTTTTGGTCTTTGGAAAGCGGTTCGGCGATTAATTCTGCGTGAATCACGTTGTCTTTCAGTTGTGGCTTGACAACCAGTACTTTATCGAATTTGATATCAATTACTTCGCCGTAATCGGAAAATCCATCCTTCGCAATACGTAATGCATGTTTTCCCGGCTTCAATTGATAGGGACTAGACAATTCCGGAGTTATTCCAAGTAGTTGCTCGTCCACAAACACTGAGGCACCTGGCTCCGAAAAATCTACAACCAAGGAACCAACGTATTTATCGGGCAAAATAAGCGCATAGATTACTCCCCGCACTCCTTCAGAAAGTAAAGCCTCGGTTCCGCTTACGTCCTCGGTAACCCTAGCCATCTGCCGAGGAAACCGTACGGCAATATGTTTTAAATCGAGAGTGTATCCGCCGGCGCCATTAACCACTACGTACAATAAATCGGTAGCCTTGGCCTTTCGCCCTACGGTGGCCAGGCACTTCACATCGCCTGAGCATTGCAATCCCTCTTCTTCTAGTTCCTTGTCTAATGGAATAGCTTTCCAGCCAGATAGTTTGGTTATTTCTGCTTGGAATAGATTGGGCAAAAATTCGCCCACCTCTGTTTTTGCAGTACCTACGCAATCAAGCAAAATTACTGCTTGGTGTTTTTTCGCCTGAGCTTTGACACTGATCAAGCCCATCCCGAAAAACCCCACTAATATTAGATGCCGCCGCCAACGACTCCCTACTTGACTCATAATGAAAAACCTCGCCCACCGGTGAAAATGCAAATCTCCATTGCAGAGTGGGGAAAAAAACGCTGCTAGGCAAATTATTTTTCTCACCTGGCGCCAAACTTGGAACCAGAATTTCAAAAAAATTTTTTACTTCTCAACAATCGCGGAAATATTGTTTAATACACGATTGGCTTCGATGTAGCGACCATCAGAATAGGCCTGGGTATATTCACGCCGAAAGCGAATTACGTCTTCTCGAGACCTTGCATCGGTAGCGTTACTGCTCTTGGCAATTTTGTCGGCTAGGGGTGCTAAACGACGATTTTTTTCGGTAAGAAATCGTGAATCTAGTGGTATAGACTGCACCCAATCTTGCAGAGCTTCAACAGCCGCTAAAGCACGTGCGGGTTCGCTTTTTTTGCTCTTCATAGCAGCAGCGAGTTTATGTTGAATTTCGGTAGGAGCATCCCGTATTAGAATTCCTTTGGCGCTCATTACTAAAAGCAGCCTACGGTATTCGGAGTCGACCTGGGCACTACCCAAACCGCTAGACTTTTCTAGAACTTGCAGCGAGACTTCTTTTTGTTCTAGCTGCCTTGCCGCACAATCGACCCAGTCTTTTTCTCTTTCTCCAACTTTTAGAGACCTTTCAGCCAGCACATTCCATCCATTGGCCAAAGCTTTTTCTCTTTCTCGCAAGGCCATCTCGCGAGCCATAAGCTCATTCTCAGTTATGCGCTGCGCTTCTTGGGAAGCGGTAAGCTTGTCAATCAAGCTTTCTTGCATCTGATCTAGCTTTTCCTGCTTTTTTAGCATTTCTGCTTGTTCTTCGAGCAGTTCTCGCCAACCAGTACATTCTGGCCTGGTACCTTTGCGTAACAGCGTAGCTTTGCGTTCTTCCAAAAATTTTCGTTGCTCGGCTAAAGCAGCCCTTTCCGCCACTACTTGGCGATCGTCAGCCTTCACTACCAAAGTTAACTCTTCATCATATTTGGATTGCGTTTTCTTTTCACAGCCTGCAAAAATCCAGGTAATTGTGAGCCACAAGAAAGTAGTCAAAAAAACAATGGAAGGTTTTTGTTTGTTCATCATCTCTAACCAACCCCCATCGTTTAACCAACCCTATTCCTCTAACCAATTCCGAATCCTAAGTGGGCTTAGTATCGTGGCATCTACGGCGCATCGACTCTGTATCAGCTCTAGCCTTATATCAACCCCATACTAGTCTACATTGACCTACATTTTGAACTAACTTCGCCAAGCAGGAAACAGTTTACATGACCAACAGTGGTTCTATCGAGCAAATATTCGCTTTTTCTTTGTTCTGGTCTAGATTTTTTGCTGGTAGCCTACTTAGTTGCTTTCCATAAACGGATTTTTCAGTCTTCGGTTATCAAGAAAGGGAATCAAGAAAGGGAATCAAGAAAGGGAATCAAGAAAGGGAATCAAGAAAGGGAATCAAGAAAGGGAATCAAGAAAGGGAATCAAGAAAGGGAATCAAGAA
>JBNKEI010000074.1:0-16738 GCA_050288705.1 Myxococcales bacterium | reverse complement strand
CAAGCGCAAACCATTCGGGTTGCTCTTGAGGCAAGGTTCGCAGAGTGCGGTCTAGAACTGCATCCAGATAAAACAAAGATTGTTTACTGTAAGGATGGAAGTCGGAAAGGCCAATATCCAAATATGAAGTTTGATTTCCTTGGGTATACCTTTAGACCAAGGGTGGTGAAGAATCGCAAACGTAATAGCTTATTTGTGAGCTTCTCGCCTGCGGTCAGTTCTTCGGCTGTTAAGGCCATGAAGCAAACCACGCGAATGAGAAATTTCCGTAACCGGACAGACCTCAGCTTGGAAGATATCTCCCGGCTGCACAACCCCGTGTTGAGGGGATGGTTGGAGTACTATGGGCGTTTCTACCCATCGGCGATGTATCCGGTGCTACGTCATTTCAACAATACATTAGTGGCGTGGGCGAGGCGGAAATACTTGAGGCTACAAAGGCACAAGACGAGGGCCAGTCTCTTCATGGAAAGAATCTCGGAGCGACAGCCCAATCTTTTTGTTCACTGGAAACAAGGAATGGTGGGCAGCTTTTCTTGATGGGAGCCGTATGAGTCGAGAGGCTCACGTACGGTTCTGTGAGGGGCTGGAGGTGAAATTCCTCCGGCCTACTCGACATGGGGCTAATTGGACTTTAGATGTGGCTATGAAAGAAGACCACTCCTCGCCATGTCAGCGTGGCGAAGCACTGGTGGTTATTTCTTGGCTAAGGTTGCTTGCATACAATTTGGTATCAATATTTCGTAGCAAACAGCCAAAACGCCACGGTGATAAACTGAGCTGGAATCGAGCTTTCGAATTACTTAAACGCGTTTTCCTGATGGATGGTGAAATCAAGCACCAACTGGAAATGGAGCAAACCACCCAGCACGTTTAAGCCCGCCCGGCTTCCCTTCTTCATCTCGCACAAATTCTGGGCTTCTTTTTCCGGCTTGCCTGCCGTAAAGATTTCTTGCGCCTGATCAACACCGCGCTCGATTTTTGGAAGTAGGTTGCAACAGAAATCAGTGTAGGCCAATGTAGGTCAGATCAAGTCTGGCTAATCATTGACACATCAAGCTGGATTGATTATTTCGAGCGAGCTGTAAATGAAACGGTCATTGAATCCTCGCTGGAGAACGGGAGTGTTTATTTGCCTCCAATAGTAGCTTCGGAACTTCTCTCCGGGCGTATGACCGAAGACGAGAGAAGTACACTAGAGAGTTTTTTGGAAAGCCTGCCTCTCTGTTCAATCGACCTAGCTCATTCATTTCGCGTTGGTCGGCTGCGTGCCGCTCTTGCAGCAAAGGGAATTTCCGTATCCACACCAGACGCCGACGTGGCCCAATGCGCTATCGAGCTGGCTGCGGTATTACTCTCGAAAGATGCGATTTTTGGTCATGTTGCTCAGCATACGGGACTTAAGCTTTTTGGGTCGCTTTAGGAAGCTGATGTTTAGCAACCAGCCACTACATTTTTTGCTGCAACGACAAAAACGGACAACTATTTACAAGAGTTGATTAGAATCATTCCAACTCAAAAAAAACATTTCTATAAGGAAACATTATATGCCTCCTCGACATATCACCTCTATCTTCAAAATAGGCTCGGAATGAATATACTACGCCATAAGAAAACAGCAGAAAAACAAGCACTAACTTAATTGCAATGCTTCGTTTTGGTATACTTGCTATCAAGGCTGGAAACAGGAAACAAATAGATATCCACATATACCAATTAATTCGACCTATAGGCAAAATTACTGTACACAGTTGAACATACAAGGAAAAAATGAAAAGCAAAATATACAACCTGTTGCGCACGTTCAACCTAATCAACCGCTTGGACAGCATGAGGAATAAGCCCAACAAGGGAAACTTCATTACAACAGAAAGGACAACACCAGCAAAATCATTTGATATAGCATAGTCAGAATACCTGCTTGGGAGATAAGGTAGCATTCGCAACCCAAATGCGAACAAAGCTGGGAGCAAAACACAGACAAGCAATAATGTCACTTTATTTAATTTAAATTCACGCATGCAATTGAATACTAATGCCTTGCTTTCGTTTTCGTCAACAATTGCATCCCTAGGTCGACTCTTAAAGAACAAAAGCAAGCAAAGCATAAAAATCGCAGACAAATGGAAAAGCGCAGCAATGACCACATACAAAAAAACTTTTTTTTCCGACCCAGGATTAAATACCTAAATGCAAACGCAACAATGCTCACTGCAATAAATAGTCTTTCTATACCAAAATAATAGAAATACTGCGTGCTTGAGAAAATGAATATGCAAAGCCCGAGACTTATTTCCTGTATCTCATACGCAAAGTTCTTATAGAATAACGCGAGAGCAAAAAAAGAACTGCAAGCAAACACTACAGCAAAGTCACCAAATACTCGCCCTATCAATAAAACAGCAAGAAGGTAGCCAGGTTCAAGAAAGTTCCCTGATCGATAATAACCAAAAAATCCGGTTTGGAGGACTCTTTCGTAAACCTCTCGATAACCATTGAAATCAACCCCCACGTCGCGACGAAACCCCATAATAAACCAAAGTATCAAGAAAGATATGCCCCAAAGCCATCGATAGCGAGGTGAGCAAACAGAGAGCTGAAAATAACAGTACTCCAATATAGCAACAAGGATTGAGTGTGACTCATGTCGTTTTACTTCCCATTCTAAACGAAGAAATACCATCCAAGCCGAACTAAATTACTCTATAATTACTCACAATAATGTCAGTAAAAAACCGACTAAAGACATGCTTTCCATACATACAGCAAGTTACCGTTTTCTTCCAAGCTCAATAAAGGTCGTACTCTTGTAATCTCGAAGTTCAGTAATACCATGACTCCAAAATCATCCTCTATTGGCAAGCATAGACCTCTCTGAGCATTGCTATACCCAAGTTTATATTAAATGGACTCTTTTCGATAATAGACAAAGCATCTGCCTGGGCGATGGCCGATCTAGCGTTTTGCATCGCCAAGATCGATTTAGCCCAAACAGAAGCCGGTTGCGAAAGCGATATCCGCCGTATAAGAGGTCTGACTTCGTCGATTTCCTCTGCAATGACATCTGACAAGATAAAAGGTAGTCCTGCAGCTTGGACTTCCATTCCAGCTACCGGCAGTCCCTCATAATGCGACGGAAAAACAAACACGTCCATGCCCCCCAGCATCAATCGAGGTACATCAGACCTCAAACCCGCAAATATGACCCGATCGGCCAATCCTTTCTGGGCGATCTTTTGTTCAATGGCTGGGCGCAAGGGACCATCGCCCACCAACAGGAGACGCATTCGCGGTTCTAGCCTGGCGACTTCAGCGGCAATGTCCACGAGAAAGGTATGATTTTTTTGTTCTGCAAACCTGCCCACATGGCCCAATACAAAGGCATCAATTGGGATGTTTAGCTCAGCACGAACAGCAACTGTATCTATAGAATTGCTAAACGGCGTCAAATCAATACCGCAGTACAGAATTCGCCAGCGTGCGTCGGATTTTCCATGTGTCTCCATATAGGTCAATTGCTGCAAGGCGGCTTGCTGCTAGGCCAGCTGTCGCGTACCGAGCAATCCACCGTTTCATTAGAGCCAGATATCCACGTCGTAACACCCCTACATCGGTTTCAGCATAGGAGGTATCATTGTGGCTGTGAGCAAGACGAACAGGTACACCAGCATGCTGCGCCAGACGAAGGACAAACCCGCTGTAGTGATGAACATGACTATGAATTATATCATACGGTCCATGCTTACGCACAAGCCGCCTGAAATTATAGGCAAATAACCAAGGCCGTGCTGGATGAAAGCACGGAATGATTTCACTGCCAAGTGCACGAATTTCATCGTCGTATGCACAGGGTTTCGTTGTGTGGACCAAAAAGTCCATTTTGAAGCGTTCCCGGTCTATATTACGCAGAACATGCATAAGCCAGGTTTCGATGCCACCCCGATTCATGCCATGAAGAACGTGGAGGATACGAATCGAGTGTTTTTCATTCCTGGGCATAACGAGTATCCTTATTCGGCATCACAGAGGTGTGCAATAAACGCAAGACAATAGCGAGACTACCACCTGCTTGGAGGACTCCAGCAACCAGAAGACCTATGGCCGCACCACGCAGTCCACCAGAAGGTATCAACCAAAAACAGACCAGCGCGGTAGCGCTAGTGACGACAGCAAACAAAGGTGTTTGAATTTGAAAACACCTAGCCGCTGTTATGCCGTATCCTAAAAAAGATCCTACATAACCAATACCAGCCGCTAACATTAACCAGATAAATACACCACGGTCGGCATACTCAGGCCGGTACAGCAAAATCAAAACCTCGCGTCCAGTAACCGCGGCACACAGTATACCAACGCCACCCAACAGTGACCCAATAGCTATCAGCCTTAAGAGTAGCAGACGGAACGCCCACCAATGATTAGCAACGCAATTGCCGTAGCAAACAACCGCAGGCCGAAATAGTTTCCAAACAGGTACTCACCTCTGGCATCGGTAGCCTGGATGCTTCGCAATTGCAAATTGGTGAACATTATGACTGGGGCAGTAATTGCTAAACCAAGAGCAAACCGGCCAACCATTTCTGGAGAACCAAGCTTTGCGAGAATCACCAACATTCCCCATTGACATCCTGCGTAAATCACGTTGCCGGCAAGTGTCCACGAAAAGTTGGTTTTCAATGATAATCCGGAAGATAAATTAGCAGATGTGCTCAAATCACACTCCACCTATCGCTTTGAAGATTTTTTAAGATCATCTGACTATCCTGACTACTACCGCTCAAGCAGTATGTCATTTTTAAAAGCACCAACTATACCTCGACAGCGGGGGGAAATTACCGCATGAGTCTGAAGAAAAGCAATTCTTTAGCACCAATATGACCAATATGGTCGTCAACTCGGTTGCTATACCAAAATGACCAGGCATATCGTTTAGAGCGAATCATCTTGCTAGTTGTCCCAGCAAATAAAACGGACTTACTTTACACCTTGATATTTCTAGCGGATTCAGCGTTTAATGTTATTGCCATGACAACAGACAATGCACGCTATTCCCCAGCTCCAAAAAAGAGAGGGCGAGATCGTTTTCGGCAATACTGGCCGGCACTTCGCGCGATTTCTTCTGCGTTAGAAGTCCTGCCAAATAGCGCCAAGATACTACTCTGGCGCCACTTCGAAGGATGGCAAGGAGTAATTGGGATGAGTATGCGTTATAGTCTTCTTCGCTCGATGGCGCGCCGCTGCGGTTTGAACGTAATGGTGGGCCCCCATGTTGAAATCCGGTCTCCGGAAAACCTTTCAATCGGTGACAACGTCAGCATTCACCGCGGCTGCTACATAGATGCAACGGGTGACGTAGTGATTGGTAACGACGTGTCGATCGCTCACAGCACATCTATTTTGTCGTTTGAGCACACCTGGAACGATTCGAATAAGCCGATTAAGGATAATCCATCAAAGCTCAAAGCTGTATCCATCGAAAACGACGTATGGGTTGGCTGTGGAGTTCGAATTCTAGCCGGTGTTCGTATTGAGTCTCGTAGTATTGTTGCGGCAGGAGCGGTAATCACCAAGGACGTTCCTGCGACTAGTATCGTAGGAGGAGTACCTGCCAGGGTTCTCAAGTCAATCGCAACGCATGAGGAGTGAAAAAGGTGAAGGCAGCGTTCGTTCACGATCATCGGTTCTCCTATGACCAAAACAGGTCCTACTACAGCAATGGAGGGTTGCCATATAGAGTCCTATGCCGCTACCTTGAGCACTTCAATGATGGACTTGTAGTAGTTGGACGCGAACGGCACAGCCAGACAATACCGCCCTCCCTAACGATCGCGAATGGTCCGGGCGTAGAGATGGCTTGTGTAGCACAGGAATCCTTGCTGAGCTCTATTTTGCGCGGCAAAGTTATTAACACGGTTCGCGTCGCGTTATCACAAGCAGATTGCGCCATCATAAGACTCCCAAGCAATTTAGGACTCATTGCGGCTAGGGAAGCTATTCGAATGCGAAAACCTTGGATGGCAGAGGTTGTCGGCTGCGCATGGGACTCGCTTTACAACCATGGTAGCATTACGGGCAAAGTTGCAGCATCACCGCTTTACTTACTTAATCGGCACTTCATTTTTCGCGCACCCAGGGCGCTTTACGTAACCGAACGATTTCTTCAAGCACGCTATCCCTGCACTGGTCCTACAGTTGCTTGCTCTGACGTGATGATTCAGGCTCGCGCTCCCGAGGTACTAGATCGTCGCGCATCCCGCATTGATGCGTGGTCATTGAACGCACCGATCGTCATTGGAATCATCGGATCGCTAAATGTCGACTATAAGGGTCATGAAACTGCCCTGCGAGCCGTGGCCCGTTTGCGCCGAACACTGCCTCAGATTCAGCTACGCTGCCTGGGAGGCGGGAATTCCGATCGCTGGAAGGTCATGGCAATGGCCTTGGGTATTTCCGGCCAAATAGAGTTTACAGGAATCCTACCCAGCGGAACCCCAGTAATAGAATGGATGGATAACCTAGATCTCATTGTTACACCGAGTCTTCAGGAAGGGCTCCCACGCGCTCTGGTGGAAGCCATGAGTCGCGCGCTTCCCGCAGTCGGATCGCGCACAGGTGGAATTCCCGAGTTACTCGATAGCTCTTGCATTCACCGCCCAAAAGACTTCGTGGAGATGGCGGCGATTATAGAGCGGTTGGTCACGAGTCCCATAGAGATGAAACGCTGCGCGATTCAAAATTTCGAGAAGGCGGGCGAATTCGATACCCCTCTCCTCGAAGCACGAAGAAGTCAATTTTTGAAGGATTTTGCCAACGAGTGCCGAGGTACCATCCATAGGAACTGATAGCGCTCAGAATTTTGTTCGTTTCGCTTCGGCTATCGCGCCATATAAGCACTGATTACAAGTTCGTCTCAAGAGTTCTTATTTCCGCATGATAGGCAGCTATCACTACAGCACGATTGAATTCTTTTTCAATCTTTGCTCGACCTCGCTCACCCATTTTTATCTTTTCGCCATGAGGAAGCAAAATAAACCGGCAAAGCACCTCAACCAGTTGCTCTACATTCCGAGGCGCAAAGCCATAACCGCTAACTCCTTCATCGAATGTTTCTACACAACCTGCAACCCGTGACGCAAAAACAGGTCGCGCTGAGGACGCTGCCTCCAGAAGCACATTGGACATTCCCTCATGATAAGAAGGAAGAACGACGGCATGGGAATTTTCGATAAACGGCCGAACATTTTCCTGCTCGCCGTGATACCTTACTATTCCTTTCTCTTCCGCTTTCCTAATCTCTGCCATGTACCCCTCTTCTGCTCCTCCGACAAGCTCGAAACTAGTATCCTTATGCAGCTTTTTTACTCGCTCAGCAGCTTCAAGAAGCTCCCCTACTCCCTTTTCTTTCATTATCCTTCCAATAAAGAGAAAGGTAACAGGAGCCTCTAAACCAGGATATGGCAAAGCGCTATACTGATTCACATTGACGCCCGACCCCGGTATTACTTTAGTCTTTCTCAATACAACTCCTTTTTTTTCAAAAAAATCCTTATTAGATCTGTTTTGAAAAAAAACACACGATGCATTAGATAGACCTATTCGATATAATAGAAGCGAAATAGCCCCCAAAAATCCCCTATTTTCAATCGGGGTGCCAAGTCCAGTAACATTTGAAATATAGGGAATCTTTAACAGAGTACACGCTATGCCTCCGAATATGTTTGGCTTTATCGTATATGTTAAAACACAGTCAGGCGTAATCTCTTGCACTGTTCTCATATAGAATCGCAGCAAACGAAAATCAGCTAAAGGGTTAGCCCCACGCCTGTCAACAAAAGTTTCAATACACCGACAGCCCATTTCTTCCAGTTTTGAAAAATAAGAATCTTTTGGCACAGAAACATGGACATCATTTCCTTCCACAAGAAAAGATTCGATCAGCTCCCTTCTAAACTTATAAAGCCCCATACCAAAATTGGATAATATTAGAATTTTCATATCAATTCACAGTTAAGGACGTACTCGTTCCTAATGAAAGTTTTATCTTTAGAAGATATTGATGAACTTATCATTCATACAGTTATCAAAGATATACCTCATTTTCTTCCATCTTCTAATAAACATCATTATTTTGCCTAACCTACAAATTATCACGATACCAGCTTATCGCCGCTTCAATACCTTTCGAAAAAGTCCAACAAGGCTGGTATTTCAGCAAAGATTTTGCTTTTTCTATACAGGCATTACTATGCTTGATATCCCCTTTTCGTTCAGGGCCAAACTTGGGAGGAATATCTTTACCTAGCGCTTTGCAAAGGATATAATAGATATCGATAAGCTTTTCTTGTCCGCCGCAGGCAATATTATATACCTGACCGGCAGCATCGCGAGAAGCCACACATGCTTTCAAATTTGCATCAATAACGTTATCAACGTATGTAAAATCTCTGCTTTGCAAGCCATCTCCATTAATTACAGGCTGTTCTCCGCACAGAAGCTGCTTAATAAACTTTGGTATAACAGCAGCATAGGCTCCATTAGGATCTTGTCGCTTACCAAAGACATTAAAATAACGCAGTCCGTAAGTCTCTAAACCGTATAGATTATGATATATTTTTCCATATTCCTCGTTAGTCCTTTTCGTTATTGCATAAGGTGACAACAGCTCTCCTTCTCTGCCTTCTCGTTTAGGAAGATTAGAATCATTTCCGTAGACAGAGGAACTAGACGCATACACAAACTTCTTGACACCACATATTCTCGCAGCCTCCATCATATGGAGCGTTCCCCTAACATTTATGTCTTCATAAAGTATTGGCATTTCAATGCTTCGAGGTACGCTACCCCAAGCTGCTTGATGCAGCACATAGTCAACCCCCGAACACGCCTTCACGCACGTTTCAAAATTACGGATATCCCCTTTGACAAAACAATAGTTGGGATTATCAGAAAACAGGTCAACATGTTCCTGTTTCCCGTTGGACAAATCGTCTAGGCAACGAACTTTATAACCTTGCTCCAACAACGCTTCGCACAAATTCGATCCTATAAAACCAGCACCACCCGTTACTAGAAAAACTGAGCTTTTATCTATTGATAATCCCGTCATACCAACACCTTCCGTTTTATATATGGCTACTCTTTCTTCTGACTTACTTCTGATACAAACAGCGCCAAGACAATTTGGTAGAATACCAACAATTTCTTCGACTATCGAGGCACTGAAAAAATGCCCTCGACTACTCTCCTACGCTCCTCATCAGTCATGCTGCTCCCACTGGGAAGACACAGGCCATTATCAAAAATTCCCTGCGCTACAGCGCCCCCTCGCATTCTACATGCCTGAAAAACAGGCTGAAGATGCATGGGCTTCCAAACTGGCCGAGTTTCGATATTGAGACTTTCTAAGTGCAAACGAACCGCCTCTCGTGTCGCACCGAAAAGGGCCGGGTCAATAACTATGCAAGTCAACCAACAATTCGAGCGCCCATACGGGGCCTCGGGAAGAAAAGTAATGCCATCAACATGTTCAAGCTTCTGACGATAGAAAGAATTGTTGAAACGCCGCTGCTCCACCCGTTCGTCCAAGCTAAGCAATTGACCTCGCCCTACCGCAGCAAGAAGGTTGCTCATTCGGTAGTTATAACCAATTTGCGAGTGCTGATAGTGTGGGGCGTTATCACGCGCCTGGGTAGCCAAAAACCGAGCTTTCTCGACCCATTCTTTTTTTTCGGAAACCAGCATCCCCCCGCCGCTCGTGGTGATTATTTTGTTCCCATTAAAAGAGAAAACCCCCATGTGACCAAGCGAACCTGCCCAGCGATTTTTGTAGGTCGCCCCTAAAGCTTCCGCCGCATCCTCGATTACTGGAATATCGTAACGTGCGCAGGCATGCAATATAGGCTCGTAATCCGCACACTGACCGTACAAGTCCACAACGATTACCGCCTTGGGCAGGCGACCACGACGGTTACATTCATGAAGTTCTTCTTCAAGTAATCCGGGGTCCATGTTCCAGGTGGACCGGTCGCTGTCGATAAATACTGGCTGCGCGCCCAGGTAAGTAACTGGATTCGCGCTAGCGGAAAAAGTCAAACTGGAAACAATGACCTCGTCATTTTTTTTCACTCCAAGAATTATCAGCGCTAGGTGAAGTGCAGCAGTTCCACTAGAAAGTGCAGCCGCGTGGGACACGCCAACTTTGGCAGCAAGCTCTCGTTCGAACGCATCAACGTTTGGTCCTAAGGGCGCAATCCAGTTGGAATCGTAGGCATCTAGTAGAAAATCGCGCTCGTGTTTCCCTGTATGCGGAGGCGAAAGATAAATTCGTTTCATGTCGCTCGATTTCGTTGTCATCTCAAAGGCTCCAGGGCCTATTCAGTATATTCATGAAATACAGACAGATAGACCTCTCGGTTTCTACCATATTAGCGCTGTTCATACTGGACATTCGGTCGCGCAGGAACTCCTACCACTGTCGCCCCCGCGGAAACATCTTTGGTCACTACCGCACCCGCACCTATGGTTGCCCCGATTCCAACATTAAGGTACTGCAAGACTTGCGCGCCCGTACCTACGAGAACGCCCGCTCCGAGTGTTACGCCGCCAGAAATATTGGCTCCCGGATTAACTACCACCCCTCTACCGAGTTGCGCTTCGTGTCCAATAGTACAACCAAAATTGGCCATGGCGTATGGCTCGAACCTTACCCCTACAGTCGCCACCACGCCCGCACTCAAGAACGCGCCGTGACTGATCACGCAAGTTTCCTGGTCAAAAACGGCCGACGGGTGGATGATCGCAGGCCAAAACTCTGGCGGAAATTCTGGTTCAAGCTCAGCAGCCACTTTTAGGCGAGCCGCAGGTGTTCCAATACCAAGCGTCAATGCGTCAATATCGCTTCGATGCGCTCTCAACCATTGATAGTCCCCCAAGACCAACTCCTGACTGTCTCGCCGACCAAGGCATGCGAGGTCAGACACTACGTAACCAAGAATTTCATAGGTCGGCGAAACAGCATTGATAGCCTGGATAGCCCACCGCGATTCTCGCGCTTGCCCGCCCGCCCCTAAAATAACTATTCTTTTAATCTTCATGACGCCATCTTAATCGGCATTCTTGTCAGCTACCCCGCTACCCATGAACTCCGGCATTGTTGCGTGCCCTTTTTGGCCTATTCCCTCTCGGGCAAGAACCTTTGCGAAAGTTTTGAGCAAAATTTTTAGGTCAAGCGATAGCGAGCGATTATCCACATACCAGACGTCGAGTTCAAATTTTTCATCCCATGACAACGAGTTCCGCCCATTAACCTGCGCCCACCCGGTTATTCCTGGCTTTACCTCGTGCCTTCTGGCATGGCGAGAAGAGTAGCGACCAAGGTATTGAACAAGAAGAGGACGAGGTCCAACCATGCTCATGTCCCCTTTCAAAACATTCCAGAGAGAAGGAAGCTCATCAATACTCAATGAACGCAAAACCTTACCCACGCTCGTCAGACGCACTTGGTCGGCTTCTGGCACAGTCTCGGTTACTCTTGGATGGCGCATTGTACGGAATTTGACTAGCCGAAAAGTGTGGCCGCCTTTCCCTGGCCGTTCCTGCCTGAAAAAAAGCGGCAATCCCATGGTAAAAGCTACGCCGACAGCGGCTACTGACATAATAGGAGCAGTAGCGACTAGTCCTGCACCTGCGACAGTAACATCTAACGCGCGCTTCAGTAGTTCGTAGGTTGACACCTTCATCCGCAAGCCTCTTGCTATATTGCGCATTTCAGCGCAATCGCGTACTACCTCATCAGAAGTGGTTTTTGTACAAAAAAACTTCAACAGATTGACTATCATACAATGCGGAGAAAACACGCATTATGGATGCTCGAACAATTTGTACCAGATTCCGGCATTGATACTTTCGGAGTCGGTATGGTTTTAGGTTGAATAGACTACCTTTCCATGCTCCAAGCCTTACATACAAGAGAACTTGAATTCGCTAATAAGAGTTAGTTAGAGTAAGCCTCCTCACGTTCGTCGGATTGTATTGAGGACAAACGGTAATTTCATTCACAAACCAGCAGGGGAGAAGGTTTGCATGCTATACATCGCCCGACATTTGCGAAATTTTTTGAAACCTCTGCATATGGGGCCTTTAATGCGCAGCATTTTTCTATTATTCTGCGATGCTCTGATAGTGGTCACTGCGCTCTATTCAGCTCTAGTTTTGCGCTTCGATTTTGCCACCATCCCATCTGTATACCTCGCTAGCCTACTCTACTCTGCACCAGTACTGATAGTAATCCGAACAACCCTATCGTCCGCAGCGGGCCTTCAACGCTGGTCGTTTCGGATGGCCGGGCTACATGAAGCATTGCGTCTCATAATGATTAACGCCGTTGGTACAAGTATCTTCGTTGTGCTCTTCTTCTTCTTTCGCTCGACCATGTTGCCCCGTTCAGTAATCGTTCTGGAATTCTTCCTCACCACCGCAGTGATGGCGGCCTACCGTTTCTACCCTCGCATACACAACCGTTGGCACGTCAACAGATCCCGCGCCCAAAACCATAGTACTCAGCGCACGCTCATTGTAGGCGCTGGCAATGCGGGAGACATTCTGCTCCGAGACTTAGAGCGTTCGGAAGATCATTCCTATCACATCGTTGGCTTCATCGACGACGATGTTCGCAAACAAGGCGCAAGCATTGGCGGTAAGCCAGTTCTTGGGAAAATTGCTAGGCTGCCGGAAATCATTGCCAGGCACAAGGTAACCAGCGTTCTGATTGCTATACCTCGACTACCGGCTGCTCGGGTTCGGGAAATATTGGATCTATGTTCGCAAAGCAACGTGTCTTTCAAAATCATTCCAGCATCGTTCACTACCCTAAACAAAAAAATCACCGCGGCCATGCTTCACGAACTCAGCCCCGAGGATCTCCTCCCTCGCGATCCCATTTCTTTCGATCCCATGGAAATCCGCTCGGTAATCCAAGGAAAGCATGTTTTGGTTACCGGAGCAGGCGGCTCGATTGGTAGCGAAATCGCCCGCCAAGTTGCTAGTCATCTGCCCAAACGCTTGGTGCTGGTAGACATGAACGAAAACGAGCTGTACTTCTTGCTGCTGCGGCTTCGCGAGTTACACCCTAATGTGGATATCCGGGCGGCGGTGGCGGATATTCGTGATTTTGCTCGGCTTAAGCAATTGGGCACAGAGTACAAACCTAACTATGTGTTTCACGCTGCTGCCCACAAGCACGTCCCTTTGATGGAAGATGCGCCGGGTGAAGCAATCAAGAACAATGTATTCGGTACGCTCAATGTCGCGCGGATGGCCGATGTCTGTGGGGCTAATAATTTTGTACTTATCTCTACTGATAAAGCAGTCCGGCCCAGCTCGGTTATGGGTGCATCTAAAAGAGTTGCCGAGCTAGCGGTGCGCGACTTGGCACGAAAATCGAGAACTCGATTCACGGCAGTGCGTTTTGGCAATGTGTTGGGCTCGGCTGGTAGCGTGGTGCCTCTTTTCAAGCAGCAGATACAGCGTGGTGGGCCGGTGACGGTTACTCATCCTGATTGCCGGCGTTATTTCATGACCATTCCCGAGGCGGTGGGACTGGTGTTACTAGCTGGCCTGGGTAATCACGGTGACTTGTGTTTGCTGGATATGGGTGAACCTATAAAGATTGTCGATTTGGCTTCTAACATGATCACTATGGCGGGCATGGTGCCTGGCAAAGACATTCCCATTTCTTTTGTGGGGCTGCGACCGGGCGAGAAAATGACCGAGGAGCTGCTCACCGAAGAGGAAGAGGACACCCGGCAAGTCAGAAACCGCATAATGGTGGCCATAAGCCCCTCTCCTCCCAGCGATCTTGCTAGCAAGCTGGTTAGCTTGGAACAAGCCGCTTTGTTCGGAGACCGCGATGCGATTATGGCCGAGCTTAAGTCAATAGTACCAAGCTTTCATAGTACCGGCGGACAAGTTTCCAAAGCTTTGCGGGCGGCTGCGTCGTCTAATGAGCCTATTTCGGTTAATGAACCTATTTCGGTACCTTCATTGGTTCCTATTACACCGAGATTGAATGGGCCGTTGGCTTCTTAAAGGAAAATCCCCCCGGCCCCCCTTTGCCAAAAAGCCCTCACCCTAACCCTCTCCCAGAGGGAGAGGGGATCTACTGTGCGTATAATCATGTCTTGAATTAGCCCTCACTACCCACGCATACAATCTTGGAGCAGCTTAACTAGGAGTGTTAACCTAGAACTATGAGCCCGCAAATAACACCTAACTCCAAATCTGCCCCTACCGAAAAGAGAGCGAAAAGAGCACCGCGAGGAGCAGTTTTGTCTGGGGGTTTATCCGAGGAAATAGCGACCGATGTTGACTGGTCGCGCTGGTACCTCGATGAGGATGATATGGTCGAGGGGTTTGAGCAGGGGGTGATTATCCGCACCCTTATTTCCGCACTTGAGGAACTAGCGCGGTTGCGCGGCTGGGAGAATGTAGTTTTTGGCGCAGATAACTATTTCTCTTGGGTACCTAGTGAGCCGCTAGTTCGCATTTCTCCTGATGTATACTTAATAGACAATCCGCCACCGCCACCCCGGCCTGCTAGCTGGCAAACCTGGTTGCCAGGTCATCACCCTCCCCGCTGGGCTTTGGAAATTGTGTCCAGCGACTGGAAAAAAGATTACGAAGAAGCACCACCGAAGTATTCGCATCTTGGATGCAGCGAATTAGTGATTTTTGACCCCGATGCTGCCAGGTCGGCAACCAATAACCAGTTGCGTACGCCTTTGACCATGTATCGACGCGGGGAAGACGGCTTTTTTGTACGGGTTTATTCGGGCCATGGTCCCGTATACAGCGTGGAGCTAAATGTTTGGCTTAGTGTTCACCAAGAAGGTACCGTTGCTCGCTTGCGTCCATGCTTTGATGAAGCCGGTGAGCAGCTTGTTCCTACTGCAGCAGAACGAGCGCTTGCGGCAGAAAAACGAATTCGGGAATTGGAAGAAAAACTTCTTCAACTAGACCCGCCGACAAGATAGGTTAGCTAGCAATTAGCTATGCCCATACCACGATTTTTTAACACCGCCAACCCGGTCGAGCCATCAATCCACTATTGCGTTGACCCGCTGTCTCGGCTCGACATTATGGAGCAGCTCCATCAGCTTGTGGACCAGGCGAAATACTTTGCGCTTCATGCCCCCAGGCAGACTGGGAAAACCACCTGTCTCACTGCGTTCGTAAATCATCTTAATTCCCAAGGGCGATATCGAGCTAATTACTTCAATGTCGAAGTTGGCCAGTCTTCTCGCGACGACGACGAAAAGGCGTTCAAGGTTATTTTAAGCCAAATCGTGCGTCGGGCCGATAAAGCCGAAAGGCCGAGCTTGTCGGAATTCATTAAGCCGATACGTTTCTGTAAACGCATTTTATCTACTTACAATTGAGGCTCTCGCCTAAATAATTGTCCAGCGAGCCTGAATGGTGTGCAGATAAGTCAGCCCCGCAGTTCCATTCAACAAAAAACCTTCCATTGTGAATTTGCTCAAACTCACTTCTATTCTTCAAAGGCATGAATACTTCAGATTCAAGGTATGGTTTTACGTCAAACAAACCTGCCTTTCCATCTTCAGACCTAACGTACAAAATATAGTTGTCTTGTGGAATAATTTCCGCGATATTCATTGGTCTAGCCCTCGAATCGGGAATGGTTTTTTACCATTAACAGCTAACTGCCAATCTGCAATCAGATCGTCTTGATGTATTTCAATCCACGCAACGACTAATTTGTGTTTTTTCGGGTTAAGCTCACCCACCAAAACCTTTCCATCGAGAATCGAATAGACGGCTACTTGACCTTGATACTCGGCATGAATATGAGGCACGTTATGTTTATCCGTGTCGTAGAAAAACATCTTATAAGTATATCATAAAACATCGAAATCGTTGGCATAACAACTAGCGCCTTTCTGAGTCGACTGCGGTAGAAGCAGAGTCACAAAATTTGCTCTATCGACGAGTATATAGTTAGTCTGGCTGTTCATCTTACCGAACTGGCTCTAATCATGCCAAGAGTAGCTATTGTAATTCCCACCTACAATTCAGAACAACATATCACTCAGGCCCTTCAAAGTGCCACTTCGCAGACCTTTTCCGACATCGAGATAGTAGTTTCCGACAACGCTAGTACCGACCGAACTGTGTGTATTGTTCAATCACATACCGAAAAAGATAAACGAATCAGGCTAGTAACATCGCCTTGCAACGATGGCCCAGTCAACAACTGGACTAGAGGTTTGCAGCAGGCTCGATCGCCGTATTCCTGTTTGTTGTTTTCTGACGATGTGCTCGCCCCTTCGTTAATTGAGCAGCTTCTGCCTGTGGTTAGCGACCATCAGGTGGGAATAGCCCTACCCTGCGCTCGTGTTCTCGACAGTAACACTGGAACCAGTTCGGTTTTGGAGTTTTTTAAGGACACGGGAAAAGAGTATTTGCTTGATTCTCCGCAGATTCTCAAAGGTAATCTTTCCTTGGTTGATTATTCGGTGCCAATTTCTCCTTGTGGTTCATTGTGCAGAACTGAGGACTTAATAGATGCGCTTTCACGCACCCTTCCCTGTTTTGGGCCATTACAATGCCAACAACATGGCGCTGGTCCCGATTTGATGGTTTTTCTGCATTGTGCGCAAAAACGACCGTTGTTTGGTTATTTTCCTAAGCCTCTAGTCACCTTTCGCAAACACGCTGCTAA
>JBNKEI010000073.1:0-12457 GCA_050288705.1 Myxococcales bacterium | reverse complement strand
TTCCCAGGCCAAGAAAAAACACTTGCCTCACGCACGTCCCAGATGCGGGTAGGCTGGCAATGGAGTCACAACAAATGATTGTACCGCCGTCGCGCATTTGGGAAATCAAGAAGCAAAAACTCAATCCAGACGTATCAGCCGAATTTCCAATTCTTCGCCATTAATAAAGATGCGTTTCCATACGCGATCAGCCGTAAAAACAAGCAATTTCAAAAGAGCTCCCGTTGCCATACACGCACGGTCACCCAAGGAAAGACCATATTGGCGTGTATGGACACGAAGAATACCTGCTCGCCAAGCCAGCTCCTCATTGAAGCTCCTCATTGAAGGGAATGATCTCCACAGCAAGCGGCGTAAGCACGTCGTTAATCTCGTTCTCGGTCAATCCATTTTCGGCTAGCTTGGCAATTACTTCCGATAAGTTGGCAGCACACATTGCTGCACCACTTTCAATAGTTTCAGCAACCAGGTCGGCACCAGGTTCGCCATTAAGCAGCGCCAGCACCGCCGAGGCGTCAAGCACGCTACTACTCACGATTGGCCTCGGCGCGACGATCTTCAATAAGTTCCTCGGAAAGAGATCTTCCTTCCCCTACGTGACGACGAACTATCTCTTGTGCGCGCCGAATTGCCTCCCTGGGTGTGGTGATTCGTACTTCGTGATCTGACCGTTGCAACATGGACATCCTCACCGTCCTGAAGGACGGTGTTTCCAATATCGTTCGGAAATCGGAGCCTTTGGCTCCTCGCTCTATCCTTCCCCGCCCTAAAGGACGGGGTTTGCCAAGCATCTGGATCAAGCTTCTCAAGCAGTTCAACCATGATAACGCCTCGCCGTGGTCGGAGCTCGACAAAATAGGTTGCCCGATTACCACCCGAGTCCAGCACCGGGAAGCGGAGAGCAAGTATCGACTAGCCGATAGCCAATCGGGTATTCTTGAACGCCTTATGCTCAATCACACTAAATATGCCAAAGGGTCTCTTGATACGCTTCGTCGGCGTCATCCTGAACTTTGGGAACAGACCAGTAAAGAGCTTCTCGAAGCAATATCCACTGGGCAGCCTAGGGCAATTGATAGTTACCTGAAACGAATTTGTGCGTATTCTCCTACACGGAAAGACTGTCTTCAAAATAACGGCAATGGCTCAAAAACGCATAAAGCTGCGTTGACGCACATTATCAAAGCCCAAATGGCCTTCCAGGCAGTTGAGAAATACTGCCTGGCGACTGCCGCATCGCAAACTAGCGGAACTGTACGCTTTTCGTTCGTAAATGGAATTATTATTCAAAAGCTGCTTTTTGAACACGGGCTGATCCGCAAGCCTGCTTCTCTATTCTGGTTTAAGCTGATGTGGCATTTTGTTACTCAAAAACCGATTCTTATGCCTCTTTTGCAGCCTAAAGGAATTTATTGTTTTTACTCGCAAAAATTAATCAATTCGCTTGCCCAGCATATAAATGGCCGGTCATGCTTAGAAATCGCTGCCGGAGACGGGACTTTGGCGAAATTCCTGCGCGCCACCAAAACACCGGTTATCGCGACTGATGATTTTAGCTGGCGACGGGCAATTCATTATCCAGATTCAGTCGAGCAACTGGATGCACGAAAGGCGCTTCAAAAATACCATCCACCAGTTGTTCTTTGCTCTTGGCCTCCACCAGGCAATAACTTTGAACGTCATGTTTTTTTATCCCCGCATGTTGATCTTTATATTGTGATTGGTAGCAAACACCGTTTTGCCACTGGTGATTGGGCTGCGTATGTTCGTCAACAAGATTTCGATTGGGGCATTGACGAAACCCTCAGCAAATGTGTGCTTCCCCCGGAATTGGATAATGCAGTGCTAGTTTTCCGTCGAAAACAATCTTAAGGCGCAAGTGTCACCCAATTCCAATTGGAGGCCAGGATTCTGGGCCAGCGCCCGACTCATTTCTTTTCCCACCTGACAGCAGGTTCGCCTTCCCGAACCGATACGCAGGAAGACTGTGGTGGCAATACAACCAGAGAAATGCCTGCTTGCTGAATCAGAAAAAAATCGGAATCCATTGTCATAACCGGAACTTCATGGCCGAGTGCATAGGTCGCAATCAGTAAATCCATTGTCTTGACCGTTATTCCTCGACGGGCAAGGAAAAAACCGAGTTCTCCTGCCGCTGCCCACAGGTCGTGAGGCTGTTCGAGAAAATGACAGGAATCAAATAAGGGAATTACTTTTTCCCTTTCGTTGACAGATTTTATGCCTCGGCGAATTTCGGTAATGATCGGCCCGCATATAGCGGCATCATTATGTTCAATTGCCTCATCCACTAGGTCGCATACAGGCTTTTTGCCTCGAAAAAAGTCTATCCATGCCGGGGTATCGACTAGGATCACCGCCGCGTCTCATCTAGGTTAAGGTCAAACTCGATCTTTCCCTTCAAGCTGCGAAGCGCAGAGCGCTGCGCTCGATTTTCGAGCTCATGAAGGGCTTCAATGATCGTCTGAGTCACTCCTTTCCCTGTATATTTCGTAGCCCTATCAAGAACCTTCGCTGGGAGATTTACAGTCACTTTTCTGGTTTCTTCAGTTTGCACTTTCATACCTAACAATATAATTGTATGGCAATTTATGGTCAATAAGCTGTATCACGGTAGCCATGGAGGGGGAGAGGACTGGCATGCCGTGTGTGAAGCTCGGGTTACAATTCGAGAATGCCAACTGCGAAAATGGGCTACAATCCCTGAAGTCGTTTCAATTCCAATCCAATTTGAAGAAATTCGATGTTGCTACCCCTGTCTTGATATTCAACAAATAAAGAAATCCCTATTTCGGAATTAAGAAAAAATGCACCCCCTACCCCATAGGTTTTGGCGTTAATTCCTCCAATCAGATTAATGGTCTCAATTTTGAAAGATTCACTTCCGTAACCAAAATAGACGAAAGCCTTATTCATATCGGTGAAAAATTTCGTAACTTTGATCGCATAGCTGCTATCCAATGCCTTTTCTCCAGTATGAAATTCTGTTTGAGAAAAAGTGACCTTTGGACCAACACAAATATAACCGATGGTATAATATTCCCCTGCAAAAGAAACTCCGTACGAATCTACCTCTTGGTGCTGAGATGCGAATATTCTTGCAAAGAGTACCGTGGAAGGGATAACCGAAGACGCAGCTTCAATCCATCCGGATAGGCGTGGATAGAGCTTGCCGTTAGTGGCGACTCCTATTTCTGAGGAAAAAGTCCAATAGCGGTGTGCTTTCCAAGACCCACCTAGAAGACCTCGCATATCGACCTTGCCATATTTGTCTAGGTAGTCAAACTGGCCGTGCAGTGAAAACTTCTTTGTGAGTTGATAACGGGTCCCGGCATACACATTATGACCGTCGGTGTCCATGATTTTTAGATATTGATATCCGACATAGTACTCAAAATTATGAATGTTTCCGATTTTTTCCTGGATAGCTTTTGCTTCTTGGTCTTCCGGATATTTCTTGAGAAGCTCTTCGCAGTATTTTGCTGAAAGGCTTTTTTCTCCCATCCATAGATAGTAACGGGCAAGTTTTGTTAGAACTATTCGATTATCTTGACCAGAAGCACGAAGCCTTTCTAATATTTCCGTAGCTTTCTCATATTGTTTTTGCCAAGCATTCAGATCGGCAAGACCTATGGATGCCTCGATATTATTGGGGTCTTGCAACAAAACCGCTTCATAAATAGTTTGCGACTGTTGATATTTTCCTGCCCACGACAAGGTACGGGCTTTGCCAATTTGTGCTTCGAGGTAGCCTGGTTTTTGCCTTAAGATAGCATCGTATATAGAAATAGCTGCAAAATAGTCTTTTAATTGAGCCTTGTTTTGCGCTTCCCTCATCATTGTTTCCAGCGAAGCCGAAAACAGTATCATCGGATATAAGACAAACATAAAAACTGAAGTAAGTAACATTTTGAGAAAAAAACCATTTTTTGTAGCAGTTAAGGGAATCATCTGGGAGCCTCATCGCTGGCGAATCCTTTCCTTGCGAATTTTTCCCATCCCTTTTTTCCCTTGAAAAAATCGAATATGGCCTTGAGTCTCCACCACAAAGTCAATTGACGATACCCAATGTTTTCCAGAATACCAGCGGTAAAGAGGATAAAGAGGTCACGAAATTTCGGATAATAAAAAAGGGATTGGCCTTTTATGTCTGTTTCGGCGGTTTTCTCCGGCCATGAAGTCAAGACTATGGATAAAGTGGATAAAAAAATGCCATACGCTACCGATACTAGCAAGAACAAAACCAAATGCTGATTGTCTAAATTTCCAAAAATGAAAAAGAGAGGAAGAGTTAAATAACCCATGAGTTCCACTGGAGCTCCAAAAAGTTCGAAAATAAAAAAGTAGGGGAAAGCGAACACACCTATACGTCCATAGTTTTTATTAAACAACATTTTTTTATGAAAAAGCATTGTCTCAATTAGTCCCCGTTGCCATCTGTTCCTTTGTTTTGACAGAAACCCAATATTTTCTGGCACTTCTGTCCAAGCCAAGGGATAAGGAATAAAGACGATTTTTTTATTCAACTTTTTTTCTTTGATAAAACGCTGCATTCTAACGATGATTTCCATGTCCTCGCATACGGTATCAACATTTTTTCCGGTGTATTCGTTTGCTATCTTGGAAGTTAGAAACCGGGTAAGGTACCCCCCGGTTTTATAAACAAATTCTTTATTGAAGATTCCAAATACTCCGGAAATAATTAGAATGGACTGGAGACGAGAAAGGGCGGTTCGTCCCAAAGTGAAAGACCTTATATATTCTACCATCTGCATCCTTACTATCCACTTTTTGGGAAGTTTGTATTCGACAATTTTGCCTTCCTTAATAAGCGAGTCATTGGCAACCGCTACTTGTCCTCCGATGGCGACAATATCCTGCCGGTACAGGATAAAACGAAAGGCCTGAAGAAGAGCGTTAGCATCGAGAATAGAGTCCGCATCAATGGAAACAAAATATGGGCAGAATGAAGCGTTAATCCCGGCGTTTAATGCATCGGCTTTTCCACCATTTTCCTTATCGATGACCACAAATCGCTGAATTTGTTTGTTGGCCTTCCCATTGTAGAGTCCGCGTATAGCAGCAGTAGTAATACGTTCCGGGTAGTTAACATCAACCCTTTTCAGATTAAAATTTTTTTTTAGGACATCCATGGTAGCGTCATTGGAGCCGTCATTGACCACCACGATTTCAAATCTTGGAAACTTCAAATTCATCAACGAATAAATTGATTCGACGATAGTTTTTTCTTCATTGTAGGCTGGAACAATAATAGTCAAAGGAGGAGTAAAGGGAGAAGCCATGGCAATATCGAACCCTTCAAATCCTCTGCTGATGCTCCTGCGCACATCATGAAAAGCTATGATCAAAAAAAATAGGTTGATGCTGTTGAGTATAAAAACATAGATTATAGGAAAAATTTGAAAAATACTATGTATATAATCTACAAATGCCATTTACATGCCTTTTATTGTTTGTTTTTCAGCTTCTTGTCTAATTTTTGTATCGGGGTCTTTAATAGCCAGCTCATAAACAGTTTTGTAATTTTCGTCACTTTCAAAAAGTGACAATATTTTAAATGCATGGTAGCGTTTTTTATTATCTGTAGAGCTTTTCAAAGTATTGAGCATGTCCTCTTTGTCGCAAAGTTCCGAAATAATAAAAAGCGCCTTGGGGTCGCTTTTCACCGATTCGTTATAAGCATCACCAGAGTAAAACAAAACCGCGTTTAATAGAGCAAGGTATTCTAATTGATGCTGCGATTTGGACTCTAAAGCAGTAATAGCCCTATTTAAGTCGATTTTCGCTAACCCAATTATAGCCCTTAACCTTACAAAATCATCGAGATCATCTAAGGCGTTGAGAAGCGTCTCGGTGGTGGTTTCAGTAGGTGTTGAGGTGATAGCGTTAATAGCCGCGGCACGAACACGTTCATTTGGATCATAAATAGATGCTTCAATAATTTTTGAAAGATTCCTGTCTTTGAATTTACTCAATGCACCAATAGCGGAACAGCGTACTTCCTGTTCATTATCGTTTAGCAAAGTTTTTAGAAATGGAATCGACTCGGGTTTTTCGGTTTTACCCATAATCCACGCCAGACCAATTTTCCTAGTCTTTTTATCGGGAACACTACACATCAAAGTCTTTACCGTTTCCAAATCGCCGGACAGAATACGGCTTAAGGAGGTAGTAACCGCTTCTCTAAAATCTCGGTTATGGGTATCGAGTGCATCCAACAATGCTTTTAGCGCCCGTGGATTGTTGAAATCGCCAAGCATTTTGGCGGCTTTTTCCCGAACAGAGGGAACCGGATCTGCCAAGGAGGCGGAAAAAGCTGAAATCGCTTCTTCTTCTCTCCCGAGAGATGCGACCGCGTCCATGGCAATTTTCCTTACCCGCGGATGAGGGTCCTTATTCATTACTCCAAGAATGGAAGTAAAATGTTCTGGAGCAGCAATTCTCTGGATCGTTTCCATTGCTTTGGCGCGAATTTCGGGATCAGCAGATTGCTTGGTCATATCCAAAAGTCGAGCTGTAAATTCACGTTCATCAATCTCAAATAGAAGCGATATTTCAATATGCTGGTTACGTGAGCTTTTTTCTTTGATTTTTTGAATAATTCCGAAAAAACGTTCATCCTCACAGATAGTCCGGACTTGCTTTCTTATCTCTTTAATGTCTCTCCTCCTATAGTACTCCTCTAGGAAGGACTCGCTATCCAAAACAGCAAGGGCAATCAGGGCTCCAGCCACCACTTTTGGGCTCGCGTCAGCCAACAAAGGTATCAATTCCGATTTCCATTCGGTACAACCAGAAATTCCGATAGCTAGCTCTAGCGCCAGGCGAACATATTCATCGGGATCATCTTTCAAGGCAACTGCCTTTTTTAAAAACCCTGGATTTACATTCTCGTCAATACCGGCAAGCACCGCAATGCGTACCGATGCTGCTGGGTCGAAAAGCCCTTCTTCTAGCAATGATTGATTTTCTTCAATTCCAAAACGTAGCAGCGCTTGAATTGCCTTCTCTCTAGTGTACGCTTCCGGGCGTCGAGTATAATCGTAAATGAATTGACAAGCATCTTTGTCTTTAATAATCGAAGCAATGAAAATTAACGATCCAACAACTTCTTTGGAAAGATTCATTTCCGCAAACAGGTCAATTATATCTTTAAACCGTCGATCTGAGTTATTTACTTGTTCGACATATTCAACAACGCAATCTCTAAGGGCTTGCGATGCGTATGGCAGAATTTGCAGAACATCGTAAAACGCTTCTAAACATCGACTCGCGGTAAAGTATTTAACTGCTTCGATTCTTATATCTTCTGAGGATTTCTTTAAGATTTCGGTTATGGTAGGAGTATCGACTTTTATGGCCAAATCCCTGATAACGGTGAGCGCATTTTTCCTGACCACCGGGGAAGGATCGGACAAAAGTTCCACGATTTCCTGGTGATGCTGATGCGCCTTGAGTATAGAAAGAGTTCTAAGTGCCGAAATGCGTGTTTCCGGATTAGGGTCTTTTAGAATAGAGGCAATTTTGCCTGAATATTCAACAGCGTTTAAATGGCCCAACGCCTGTGCCGAGGACCTTCGTACCCAATACTCAGGGTCTTTTAAATATTCAATCAAGACCGGAATTGCTTCTTTTGCCCTAATTTTTCCCAGGCTTTCAATGATTCTTGCTTTGAGGGTCCAGCAGTCTGCCGTGTCTAGCAACTGCAGCAAAGGCTCTGCAGCGCCGCTGGCTTTTGCTTCTCCGAGCAGCCGAACAATCCGCTTCTGAAAATTGCCGGTTGACTTGAATAGATACTCATTAAGGCTTTCCACTACCCCCGACTGGGAGGTAAGGAACAGTATTTTTCTCAGCCCTGGTTTGTAGGGTCCTTCGCCATACTCTTTGAGAATTTTTCTGATGTACCCGATTTTTTCCAGTGCCATTGCCGCCCGTTTACGTACTTCCTGGTCATCTTCTTCTAAAGTGACGAGCAGAGACGGAACGGAATTTTCTCCAATCTGTTCTAAGGCCTCTACGGCGCGAATTCGTACCCACCATTCCGGGTCTTTCAAGATATCGACCAGAAAACGAATGACCTTTGGGCTACCAATCGCGCCCAGCGCCTGAGAAACTCGGGTCCTGACAAAAGAAACTGGCTCGGATACCAGCAGTTCTCCGAGTTTAATGATTGCCCGGTCTTCTTTGATCTTGCCCAAAGCTCCCGCCGCTTTGGCTCTTACTTCCGGGCTGGCATCCAGCAGGGAATCCATAAGCGCATCCACCGCGGATTTCGCTTGCAAGGTTCCCAATATTTCCGCTGCCCATGCTCTTCGGCTTTCGCTTTGGCAATTATTCAGTTCCCGAGTTAGCGGTTCAATGGCCTCATTTCCAATCAGGACCAGAATTTCGGCAATACGCGGTGGAAGCCATGTCTCCGGAAAACCTAGCGCCTCGATAAGGAATGGTATGGCCCTGGCGTCTTGAATTCTTCCAAGAGCCCTCAAAGCCGAAGATCTCACGTCTTCGTCCTCGTTATTCACATCTCTTACAATAGAAAGAAGCGCCGGAATTGCTTTGGCCGAAGCGATGCGGCCTAATTTTTCGCAAGAAAAGACCCTTTTTTTCCAAGATTTCGAATTTTCCAGGGTAAAAATATAATTATCAGTTATTTTGGTGGCATCATAAAGTTCTCGAAGAAAAACTGTGAAACCAAAATGCTCGCCTGCATGATCAATAATTTTTTCGATCAACATTAGATCATTGATAGTATTAAGTTTGTCGGTAATTTGGTGCAGCGAATCGACGTTGTAGTTTGTTTGTATCCATCCAATGTATTTATCCACAACACTTTGCGCGCGGTAAGATTGAAATGATTGCCACCCCCTTTTGGCAATGACCATCATAAAAAAGAGTGCGGTTAGTGCTGACAAGCCAATAGCAAGTTCTTTAACCAATTGGAGCGCCTCTTACTAAAAACTTGGGCGGAGATTGCCAAACCAAATGTACCAAATCAGCATGGAGGTCGGCACTATCTTGCCATCATATTTGTATAATTTTTCCTCACATAAAGAACTCGGCTTGGTAGTTTAATTGATGGAATGACTCAAGACGCTGATTCTACCGTTTTTCGACCGTTTGGAATACAGTAAGCAGTGCATTCCACGGTCAAGTCAAGAGCGACTTTGGTTACATTTGCCCGCACGCTTCGTTATTCCCTTTGCAAGGTATCTTACTCACCATCGGCACCTGAGATATTGCAAGGCAACTTACCCACGTATCGGGACCTGGACTTATAACGTAAATCTTTCACTACCCTGCGGCCCTTTCCGAGCACGCAATGCTTCGGGGCTGGCGTGGCCAAATGAAGCCAGAAAATGGAGATAGTCTTCTAAACTCATAGCGGCATGGGGACAACGCAAGGCTGCGGTTTCTTCTGGAGTTGGTTTCCAATTCCATTCAAGCTCGTTTTCCGGTTTTTCATTATTTGCGAGCGAGACATTGCTTGATTTCATAATATCTATTCTCCAAACCGTGTTTACGGAAATAGTTTTGAATTTCCTGCTCATCAATTCCGGGCAAGGTTAGAATGAATTGAATATCTGCCATTTCCTTGAATGTTCGAGATGAATCATTTTTCATGGCTAGTATTTTCATTGCCGCAAGGTATTCGGCTCGTGGCACGGGTGCGATACGACCAGATACCCACAAACACAAGGTATTCCGGAAAAGGATTTCAGCAGTGCTTTTGTCAATATAAACGAAATCGATGCGTCCTAGCGAGGCAAGCGGATGCACGTGATTGGAAAATCCTTCCGAAACATGCAAAGACTCGTATCCCACCGATTCCAAATGCTGCACGAGCGAAAGTCTTGCTTTTTCCTCTACCACCAAGTCGAGATCAGCAGTAGCGCGAGAAAATCCGTAGGCGTGGAGTCCCAATGCCCCAATTACCGCGAAGCGAGCATTTTGTTTTTCTAAGTACTCGGCAACGATGTTTAATACTTTCAAAAATTCCAATCGGCCTCCTAGAAAAAAAGAGTGCAAGACATTCGGCTCGTGGCGCGAGTGCGGTACTGCGTTACGTGAGATAGATACCGCTAGCACTTAGCGCTACGTGAGTATCTCTAATTAGTAACAGACTAGTAACAAAGACTAGTATAAATTTTTCAAAAAGGGTCGTTGGTGGAATAATGTATGACTTTGCGCGTTTGGGACGACATGCTTCCTTATCCGCACCGTTCTACCCCCTATCCAGCCTCCCAACCAGAGAAAGAGTAAATGACGTACCACTCCAATGACCCGGGAATTATTTATCTAAACAAAAAATGGGAAATGACCGATGTGCTTATTAATGAAATGCGTACCGAGCGGGTAAATGCAGGAAAGCTGCTGTAGACTAGCTTGATGGAATGCTGCTGGTCCCAAACGTTTTTCAAATGGAACGGAGAATGCATTTTTTACGCTCCACAGTGATCCGTGATTAGAGAAAGGCCCCTTGTAGTGCGCGGCTCAAGCATTCGGGAAGACTGAAGACAGGAAAACCGAAAAGCTTGACGCTCGAATTACCCTGGGTTATTAATTCAAAAAATTGGGCTTATGCGTTTCAAGAAGATTGAGAATTCAAGATGAGATACTGTCTATTGCTTATGTTAACAAGTTGCAGCTTATTATTGGATTTTGGGGAAGCTAACCCCACGCAAGATGGACCTCTTCCACCCGAAGAACCCCAAACTGGACTAAGTATTCAAGGGTTTTGCTCAAGTAGTTCAGTCGGAAACATGACTCAAACCGATAATCAAGGAAACACAAATTATGCTGTCATTGGCGATTCGACTCCTCCACTCATAGGCGCTGGCGGTATTCAACAAAAGTCTGAAGAGCATCAAAACCTGGCTGGATTCATTTCTGCTCAATACTAAGGAATCATTCATGAGAACATTAGCTGTTTTGGCCCTTTCATTGCCAGCCTTTGCATTTGCTCAGGTGAGTCAAAAGCTCGGGTACCAGGGGCGCCTCTTGGATGCGCAAGGCGTTGAAATCAATAATCCAGTTAATTTCACATTCGCAATTTACGACAAAGAAGATGCAAAAACGCCGATTTGGAGTGAAGTTCAGCAGCAAGTTAAGATTGTAAATGGTTTTTATAGCGTATTCATTGGAGATGGCACTACTGGAGGCGTTACAGGCGGTGGAATTCCTGGCAATGTATTTAAACAAGGCGGGGAAAGATGGCTTGGAATTACCGTTGGGAATGCTAGCGAAATGACTCCAAGACAAAAAATCGCGTCGGTTGCCTATGCTATCACCGCACAAAACGCTCTTATTGCTCGGAACGTAAAAGGCGATACGGTCGAGACACAGAGCGTCTCTGTCGATACCATATCTGTAAAAAAAGCCAGTTCTGGCATTACAAATTACTGGACGGTAGGCTGGAAGCAGTGCCAGCTACTGAACGATTTGATATGGAATAACACGCCTGGCGCTGGTTATCAGCCAGTACTAATTTCTGCTTCCATCTATTTAAACGATCCAAACTGCGGAAGCACTGGCGGCGGCAGTTCCTTGCTACCCACTTCAATGGAATTCTATTGCGCCGCAGACTGCATGACAAAGAAGGTAGACAACTGCTCAGGCTGCATCAGAGGGGACACTTCAGATACTCATTTTTATACAGACGGCATGATTAGAGTATTATGGATACGATAATTGGTAACCGTTCACTCCGCCTACCCTCGAAGCTTCCCACGCACCACTAACCATACCCTCTACCGCAACAGGGCTGCCCGCAGCATCTAGGCATGAGGCACTGTTTTTACCCCCTATCCAGCCTTCCAACCAGAGAAAGAGTAAATGACGTACCCATGAATTTAAAATGAGGCTGTATTTTCATATGACAACGATACCACCCAGGTTGTCCTTCAATACTTTTCACATTTATCTGCGCTTTTCGCAAAGGACGAATAGCGCGTACTTTCGGTTCGGGATCATCCATGTCAGACACATATTGACTCATCCAATTATTAAGCTCGCGCTCTAAGTCCGAACGTTCTTTCCATGCCCCTATCTGCTCCCTTTGTAATACCTTAATGTAATGAGCCAAGCGACTTATAAGAAAAATATAAGGAAGTTGTGTGCTTAATCGATAATCTGTTTCCAGTCGTTTGCCTTTCACAGAATTACCGAATTTCTTTGGTTTTTGTACTGAATTAACTGAAAAAAAGCATGTGCCATCAGTCGGTGCATGAAAAGCCAAAGGAATGAATCCTTCTTCGGATAGCTCAAATTCCTTGCGACTGGTAACAAGAATTTCAGTGGTAATTTTTTTCTGAATCCCCTTCAGCGCTGAGTATTCGTCTACTACATCATGTTGAACCAGACCTCCAGCATTTGGTCCAACAATATGCAAACACCAACGATATTTAGCAAATGACTCGGC
>JBNKEI010000072.1:0-15341 GCA_050288705.1 Myxococcales bacterium | reverse complement strand
GACTGGGTGGGAGTGGAAGCCCAACTCCTGAGCGACCGAATCGATTTGCTTGCCGGAAAATATTGGAGAGCTCAAAAGTTTACGGGTTTTAAATGTCGATCGCAATAATCTGCAAAGCGTGCCAGAAAGCAATAGATCGCGTGATGGATTGATGTTAACCGGTTTTTAATATAAAAGAATGACTTCAGAAGGCAGCATAGATTTTGCTTCTACAATAGTGCCCGACCTGTTTGTGCTACGTAACAATGTTCTAGGCATTATCGTATTCACAATTTTTAGGCAGGCTACTTAGTTGCGGGCTGCGAAACCGATTGACCAAAACTGAGGGCTTTTTCCCTAATTTCTTGAAATTTTCCACTAACCGAGGTGAGCCGACTATCCCAGGTTTCGTCGATTGGTTGATTTTCAACGCTGATGTGAAACTTGATCATCACCATGGTTAGAAACAGAGGCTTGAGAAACGCGCTGCGTATATTAGCCGCAAATAGAATTGCTACGACAAAAGCAAAAGTTCCACCCCAGCCCGTCAAAGACGATGGCAATATATAAGTAATAATAAAGGCAGGCGCTAGCATTACCACCCATACGGCCACTGATAGCACTTTATCTAGTACAACAATCCACACGCTCGTCTTGAGGACTTCGCGAGCATTTTGCGCGTAGTATATAAGACCGTCCTTTGAGCTACGCCATAGGTTATTATCGCCACGTGCGAGATTATAAGAAAACATCGTTTCATCTATATAGGTAGTGGCCGCGTAAATTACGCTATTAACGATACTCATGACCGAACTAAGTCCAGGAATCGGCAATAGACTAGCGACGAAGTCCAAGGAGCGATTAAAAGCGCGTACTACTCCGTGGATCAGTAAGTCTAACCCAAACATGACATTGATTTGTCCGAACCGGGATTTTACTGACTCGATACCGTATTGGAACATCCTCTTCTCGCCATTGGCGATACTATTTTTAGTAATCAATTCTGTAAGCACTGCAATATGCCCGGCTTTGAGAAGGTAAAGGAAATATCGAATAACGAACCACCAGGCCCAGCCATATACGGCAATACCCCCGATTGCCCAAATGTACCCCATGAAAGTAACCTTATGGGAGAGAAACGCGGCGCCACCAAAAACAATAACATACCAAATAATTGTGGCGACGGAAAAAGCGACTAATATTCCGAACCTGACGATCGCGTAGGGTAGCGTTTTCATTAGCAACGCAATAGCAGTATTCGTGCTAGCGTTTCTAATCGAGAGGGGATAGGTGTGGCGCACCGGCTGGTCTGGATGGCTGTATGGTGAAGCAGTTCCGGAGGGTGCCGAGTTTGGCAAAACTGCTTCAGTGACGGTGTTGCTCATATTCAGACCCATCGCCTTTCGATGTGCGATACTTGCCAGTAATTGTAATCTTACATCACAGTATTGTGCAAAAAGCAACTTGGAATGATGTGTCCGGCGCCGTTATCCCGATTCAATTGCAGCCGTATTCGCACCGCTTTTGTCTATATTGATCTTCACTGGCTCGCCACTACTTCTGATTGCTTTATTGAGAAACCAGCGCGCCGCCTTTTGATCACGCTTGGCTGTTAGCAGCGGAGATCTTCAGGCATAGTGGATTACCCAACGATTTAGTGTTGAATGGTCTGGGGTGATGTCTCTCTCAACCATCATTTCTTCTACGTTCCGGGGTACGCAATATACCAGCGCACACAGGTCATAATGATGTCTTGAGAGAATTGTCTACGTCTGAAGTCGAGCATATTGCATCCTGCATAAGAACTGCTCGACTACTTGTAAATTTGTCCACACTGCAGTCAGCCAATGTGACAGAACCGGAAAAAGCGCTGTCATGGGTTGAAATATCCCTTGCTACTGATTTCGTAGCGCGCTATGCTGATTGGAGCATTGAATACCAATTCTACAAAGGGGAATTTATGCCTGTCATCACTGTTGCTATCCATCCAATCGACCAAGAGCAAAAAAAACATTTAATCAAAGAATTAACCGAAGCTGCGGTAAAAGTCACAAACGTTCCTGCTGACAAATATGTCGTCTTCATTGACGAATACGAAAATGACGCCATAGGCCTTGCAGGAAAGACACGCTCAGAGATCATTTCAAGCGCATCTTTATAAAATGTCCTCATCGCAACCCGGAAAAAAGGTCAGAGGCTCGAGTACGGGCTCACCGCTTAATGCACTCTTTGACCTTTTAGGGCAACGTTGGGTGTTAGGTATTTTGTGGTACCTCGGCGATGGCGCCAGTACATTTAGAGAACTACGAAGCCGCTGTGGAGGGGTGTCTCCTTCTGTTCTTAATAGTCGGATAAAGGACTTGCATAATGCGGAAATCGTCACAAAAAGTCTGGAGGGCTACGTTTTAACGGAAAGAGGGAAGGAGTTGCGCTCGTTTATTGTTCCACTTGCAAATTGGTCAGCAGCTTGGTCAAAAGAAGTGTACGGTTACGAACGCCCCGGAATGAGCGAAAGACTCAAACAAGAACAATCAAAAAATAAATAACGCCCGATATTCTAGCGGCGGAAGCCTTTGAAAAAGTGGACTTTTATGCGGACATGCAATAGGCCAAAGACAGCCTCATATTTTCTTTAACTTTATGATGTTATTGCGTTTATGAGCCAGAAGAAACCGGACAAAAAAGCGGACATGAAGGCGGCGAAAGATCGCGGCGAAGCGGTGACCATGATGGAACCGCTGCTGGTGCGCGAAAGCGGCCGCCACCGCGAAGCGCTGGCCGACCTTTCGGTTGAACTGACCGCTGCTTCCACCGGCCTGCGGCGCAGCCTGCCGAATGGCGTGGTCAAGGCCCTTTCCGACCTCGTGCGCTCGATGAACTGCTACTACAGCAACCTGATCGAAGGCCACGACACGCATCCTGTCGATATCGAGCGCGCCCTCAACGAGGATTACAGCCAGGACCCCAAGAAGCTCGACTTGCAATTAGAAGCGATCTCGATGGGCGCGGGAATCTGAGCGAAGAAGCGCTGGCGCAATTCGTAATCTTCTTCCTTAAGATCTGCTTCGACCAGGTAAAATTCATGGAAGGCATCGTGCAGTCGGACTGTCTGCGCGACCGTATTTTGATATGGACGGAAGAAGAAGTACGGGCAGGCGCGCTGCCGCCGAAGAAATGGCGCATATCAAAGGCGAAAAGCCTGGAGCCAACCGGCATGATTTCGAGCAAGAAGATTCCTACAATCTTTTCGGTAGCCCGCAGTTCTACAAGTTCATGTACCAAAGAATATGGAACGCTATAGAATGGAGAGTGTTTGCCGAGATCGCTTGTGCTTTTGCCTCTGAGCAAGGGGCGCGCGATGCAATGCGGTGTTTGGGGGTCGAGTTCGAATCATGCAGTTTAGATACGGCGCTCGCGTGCGGAGAAGCGTTTCGCGTCTATCGAGTACGAGGAGGTCGTCGAGAGCGAGTTATCGCTGATTTTCTTATCGGCGCTCATGCGCAAAAACATGCCGATCGGTTGCTTACCCGTGATCGCGGGTTTCAGCGTATTTATTTTTGTGGTCTGACTGTAATCGACCCTTCGGGCGAACTGTAGATTTGCAAAAGGCTCTCGATCAGATGCGCGCATCTATTCTTTTTGCCCAGCAACTGGGCGTTGGCCGAGGTGAGAGATGCCCGGGTAGTAGAAAAACAGCTGCACAAATGGGGAGCGGTGGAAATAATGAGAGTAGGGAATTTGGCTAAGGGAATAGTGAACATTAAATACGTAATACTTATTCATAGCTATTGTTTAATGTCGACTCATCCTCATGTTGTATTAACTTCCACTCAGGGACAAGAAGCTTTTAGTGTTTTCTGGAAAAGCGTAAACCAAGGTATTGCAAAGTATTTCAACAAGAAAAACAATCGTAAATGGCAGGTGAAAAGTAGCCAATGTATGTAGCATTTTCGCCCAAGATCGCCAATTAATTCCTCCCGGGTCAAATTCTGAAGACAGAATTGTATTGTTCGGCATCGCCTTTTTGACCGTCTATACCTACTTGTAGTACGATCCTGTCCATGTCTGTTCCTGAGGCTTTCGTATTGGGAAATTCACCATGAACTGGTTTTTGAGATCTTTTTTCGCAAGGCCAGCAAAACTCATTACAACTTTTTCAAGCCAAAGAGTACTACCGCCGAAAGCGCAACCGGTCGGCACACCCGCAAACTGCGAGCAAATGCCAGTGCATAGCGATTACTTGGCAGATACGCAGCGCCAGCAACACGCACTAGCGAACATCGGAGCTTTCCAGGCTCCCAGCGTACCTGGCCCTACTAAAAATCTGTTTGCTTCGCCTTCATTGCATGCCCAGAAAAGAAAACCTTTCCGAGATTCTTGTTTCCCAAAACTAGCCGACTGGTTGCCGATAACGACGCGGCGATCGACCAAACCAGGCTTTAAAGAAATAACGCCCGTTGGCCGAAGTAAAGACATCGCACGGAAATTGAAGGCTAGGCCGGTAGAAAGCATCGAACAAGCAATCGACCTAACTTTGAAAAACCAAGGCCAAGTAGTTGAGTTGCTAATGTGCCATCGGTCGGATGTCGATAATGAAGTAATTCAATCGACACCTGACCAGGTTTTACGGCTACGAGCGGAGAATGAAAAGGTAGTAGTATCTCGTGCAAGTAAGGGGGATTTTGTTCTCGACGTCAGCTCTGGCAATTCTGTCGATGGGCCGGAGACGTTAAATTTTGTTAATGACTATTGGTTGTCAGTCAGAATCATTACTTCTGGGCACACTGGCCGCCTGCCAGGCCCAGGAAAGGTGTCTCAACTGACTTCCGACGAACAAGAGCTCCTCGGAGTTGCTCGCTGGCCCGGTATGAGTCCCTACCGAGAACGCTCCCCTGCAAACCGATTGTATGGCCGGAGTTTTTTTCAGAATACCCGCATTGCCGGTCAGTTGCTTGCTGATAGAAAACTAGGAAGCTTTCGTGAGCTTTGGCACCACGCATCGGAATGGCGTATGACAACAGTCGCCAGCGGGAACAGCCAAGCATTCAAGCCACAGCAACCGCGTATGCCCGGAGAAACCAGCTTCACCAGACTGTCCGATCAATACGAATACTTCGCGGAACGCCTAGAAAAACAGGAGGGAGTCCCCGCGCAAGTCGAGTTCCTGTTAGCCTCGGACTCTCCGTATAGCGACCATCCAGAGCAGATTCCTAAAATCGAGTCCACCCGTCATCAGCAATTTGGTCAGATTGGAAGCGAGAAAATTCCCCTAACCCGTGTCGATTTCGGCCATGCCAAGGAGGAGGAGCGAGAATTTCTAGAACAATTCACCGACTCGGTCCTCTTTCTTACGCATAGTCTCGTTCACACTGACCCGAAACATATTCCGAAGATAGTAGAGCATGTCGAAAGCCTATTCGTCAGAGTGACCAGCGGCAATCGATTGCCACAGGAAAACCTCACAGATCTTGCAGAAATACATTGGTGGCTAGCCAATGCCATGCCCGATCGTCGAGGAAGCGCAGCAAAAACCGAATTCTGTATTCGATCGCTAGCCTATGCAAACGGAATCGAGCTGCCCCCTTTTCAGAGAGGAATTCTCCCTGACATGGAATCTTTTGACCCGAGCTTGTCGTGTGCGGATTTCGTCGAAAAATACAAAACCGAATTTTTCACTCGAAGTATTGCCTGACGATTCCGCCAGTAGCATCCTCATGTTGTATTAACTTCCACTCAGGGACGAAAAGCTTTTAGTGTTTTCTGGAAAAGCTTAAACCAAGGTATTGCAAAGTATTTCAACAAGAAAAACAATTAACGTGGCGAATAATGAAACACACCAAATTTTTTCTACGAAACCCCCTTTGCATTAGCCTTCGACTTGCGCTTCTCTCCTTTGTGGTGGGAATGGCCTTGGGTTGCGGCGACGGCAGCAACGACTCAAAGCCCGACTCAACCATCCCCACAGAGGTGTTCGATTGGGCGTATCGGCGAGAGATTGAATTGACAGGGGCAGCCTCCGGATTACAGATGTTGGTGAGATTGCCGGAGGGAGTGAGAACAAAATCTCAACCGGATGGATCAGATATTCGTTTTTCTACTGATGGGACGGGAGAAACATTCAATTTAACCCACTATATTGAGGATTGGGAGAACGGGATAGTGTGGGTGAAATTACTCAACGATACCTCAACCATCTATTTGTTTTATGGGAACGAGAATGCTGTCGGAGAACATGTCTCGTTTGCAACCATGTTTCCGAATGCAGAGGTGATAACGAGCGCATCAACGTTGACAGGAGATGTCTCGTACGAACATCTGATCATCGCTACTGGAGGCATCGGTATCGTTGGTGTGAATGAAGAGCCGCACGTGCTGCGTATCAAGGCACGGAAAATTGTTTTGGAGGGAACCATTTCCGGCACCGGCAGCGGCTATGCCAACACTGACGAGAGTGACCCGGGGCAAGGGGGCGATGCCGGACTTCTGGCCGGTGGCGGTGGCGGCGGATATGGCGGGGACGGTGGAGGCGGTGGAGAGACGAGTCCCCCATATATCGCCGGATTGGGCGGAAATTTTCACGGGGACACATGGGATTTGTCCATTGAGATGGGATCCAGTGGCGGCAATGGGAGCAATACCGCGAACTCTGGAGGCAGAGGCGGGGGTGCGGTGTGGCTGGATGCTCAGATGATTGTAGTAAATGGTACTATTGAGGTGAATGGCGCCCCAGGGGTGGATGGCTCATCTTCTCATGGTGGAGGAGGGGGGGCTGGGGGAGGCATTCTCTTGAGCGGGAATTGCATTGAGGTGGGAGATACCGCCGTGTTCTCCGCTGTGGGAGGCGTTGGTGGGAGTCCCAATACGCACAATGCTGGTGGTGGTGGTGGCGGCGGCGGCAGAGTCAAAATCTTTTATGATTTCGAGAGGCTTTTTTCAGACTTAGCCACAATAAAATTGGACGGTGGCGACGGTGGGATCGGAACGGTATCCGGGCAAGGGGCGACGGGTGAAAGTGGAACTTCTGCCATAGAGGAAAGGTTTACTTATCCAGAAAAAGCAGTGGTGGGTGAGGAAACGCCACTGTAGGGGCTGACCTTTTTTCATTTAATAATTCTTACAACAGGTAGACGTATGAATCGGGTAGCAAGATGGGCAATGACTGGCATGATGCTGATGGTATTGGGTTGCAACGATTCAACTTCAGGCGGCAAAGCTGATCCCGATTCTGAAAGCCCAGCGGATACTTATACCGATGCTGATACCGACACTCTTCCCAATCCCCATTGTTATCCCGGACATTATCTTATCGACGATCCTGCCGATATTATCGGACTGACATCGTATAATTGTATCAACGGCGATTTGACCATTGCCGGGGAGTATCTGAATGAAAATACGTCTTTAACAACGCTTACCGGGTTGGAAAATATCGTTCAGATTGAAGGCAAACTGGTTATCGAGCACACTGAAAACCTTGCCAATATTGACGGTCTACAGAATTTGAAATTGGTTCGGATGAATGTGTTTTTAAGGGGAAACGCAGCGCTTGAAAATCTGAATGGTTTGCGTTCCTTAACCCGGACACACGGGCTTTCGATTTGGCTGAACAATAGCCTGACAAACCTTTCCGGTCTCGAAAGTCTGGTTGAAATTGACGGGGAACTGGACATTTTTGGCAATCCAAAACTCAATAGCCTTTCCGGACTATCACAACTCAACGAAGTAAGCGGTTACCTGATGATTTCAACCCAGCCTCTGTTGAAAGATTTAACCGGTCTGGAATCGATCACCCGGGTAGGTGGGGAGTTGAAAATTGGTGAAAATGCTGGACTCAAACAATTGGTCGGGTTGAAGCACCTCACGGATATCGGAAGCCATTTGATTCTAAGGAACAATGCGGCATTGGAAAATCTGGAGGGAATATCGGCGCTGACGACAGTTGGTGGCAACATTCAGGTTACGTCAAATGCGATGCTGGGGGACTGTGAGATATGCGACTTGGCCGACCATATTGAAAATGGATATAAAATCGCACTTGGGTATGGCAGCAACAAAAATGATAATTGTACAGCAAAGTGTTCCAAGGGAGAAAATTGCTACCGAGGAGATGTTGTCATTTCTGTGCCGGAAGATATCGCGGCGCTAAGCACGTATAGCTGTATTGCCGGGAGCGTCCGCATTGAGTCCACAAGCCTTGAAGACCTCAGTGGATTTGAAAACCTGTCCTCTATTGCGTCAAATCTCATCATTAAATCCAATAACAATCTGAAAGACATCACTGGGTTGAGTGAGCTGACGATGGTGAAAGGGTCGTTTCAATTTGAAGACAATCAATCAATTAGAAGTTTGTCGGCATTCGGTCGACTGTCAGGGAAAGTGAATTCTTTGACCATTGCAGAAGGCTACAATCTGAAGGATCTCTCAGGTCTTGAGGGTATCACTGAAGTATCGTCTCAGCTTATCGTGACAGACAATCCAAAGCTACAATCGCTCAACGGATTGCAGGGCGTCGAATCTATCGGAAGCTATTTGTATATCGGACACGGTGGCACCGGCAACCCGGCGCTGGCAGACTTGAGCGGGCTGAGCAATTTGAAAAAGGTCGGCAAGCTGATTCGCGTTGCCAACAATGATTCCCTGACGGATCTCACCGGATTTGAGGGTCTTTCCGGCTCAATATTCGATATTCTTCAAATTTTGGAAAACAACGCTTTGCAGACGTTGAAGGGGCTTGACCATGTGGAAATCATATACGGCAGCATGGAAATATCCGGCAACGACGCACTCGAGAACCTGCGGGGACTGGAGCGGTTATCCAGAGTTCATCATGAACTGTTGATAGGGGCCAGCCCACTGGTGTCGTCTCCGGGGAATCAATCCTTAACCTCTCTTGATGGTTTGAGCAGTCTTAACTACGTGGGGCGAACTCTTTGGATTTACAACAATGAACTGTTGCCACAATGCCAGGTGGATGATCTGGTCTCCCGGATGGAAGTGCTGGATGAAATTCAGATTTCTCCCAATGGGGATACCGACCCAGGGATTTGCCAATGAGTTTCGGGGAATGTAATTTTTCGGGAATCATCGCATTCGGCCAAGTCACCACTCCATGCTCAACGAACACTTGAGCAAAAAGTGCGGAATCAGTGAGGGAGGCAAAGCCCCCTGCGCTAGGCGAGTGGATAAGTGCACTCAATTCCACCGCTCCCTCAGTTTATCGGCATTACGCGTTCGGAGAAAAGAACCCTTTGATTGATGATGTTCCCGACTATATTGCATTAGGGAGTAATTTCATTCAGCGACGCATTGCCTATCAGAATTTTTTTGCTCAGAAATTGGTTCTTCCATTGCTTTCTAAACAATCATATTTAGCGACTGGGCCATTTATTGGTGATGGCAGTTGTATCGGATAGGCTTACGAGTATAGGTCGAATTCCGCGACCTGAGGGTTAATATTCTGGAGGGCAGGAGTTTTGTATAAAAAACACTGCAATTCACAAGTTAGAGTCGCACGTAACCTAAATAGAGTTTATTTGTTTGATTTTGATTATCGTCTGGATGACATTCATAGAAGTAAGTATTCGTTTTGTGAAACACGAAATATTCATTGATTCCAAAAAAGCTTCGGTCTGATGGCATGTCCGGCACCGTCTCCCGCATTGGTTTTTACCACTCAGCGGTACGCAATTTGGTTCGTCCCCTTGACCGCCTGCCGTTGCTTTGTCTAGTTGGTGGAACTTTGAGTTTGCTAAGCAAAAACGCTCAGCGTCTAGGCGATTTGGCAGCGGGAACCGTAGTAATAAGAGACCGGCGCGGTAAAATTCCTTGAAAAATTAGTTGTGGGAATTGTTAGTCTTATAGTACAAAACGCTACTCCCGAGCGTCGGTTCGTTCGTTTCCAAGTCAGGGTGATATTTGAATGTCTGGTTCTGCATATAATTGTTCGCCAAAAGAAACATATAGAAAAAATCAAAGAGCCGGTTTTCCAGCGGCAGTAGAGCTTCTAGCCCCTGTATGATATTTAGAGGCAGGAATTGCTGCTTTGCAATACGGGCTGACGCCATTTATTTAGGACTAAAAAACTTTTCTGCCCGTGCGGATGCGGATAATTTCACCATTGAAGAATTAGGTTCCATTACTGCCTATGCTCATGCGCAACGACCTGCTAAAAAGGTATGTGTGGCACTGAATACTTTAGTGTTAAATAGTGTTAAATAGTGTTAAATAGTGTTAAATAGTGTTAAATAGTGTTAAATAGTGTTAAATAGTGTTAAATAACGAAGTAGGGATAGGAAAATCAAAGCGGAAGATGTGAAATCTGTCTAGCTTGGCAAGGCAACAAGGCGCAGACATAGAAAAATAGGAGGTAGATAAATGTTTTCTCGAGCTGGTTCTTCTCGTGGTAAAAAAGGTGAGGAAATTGTGAATACGCGAACTGCGTATTCAAGTCGTATGTCCTCAAAGTCCTCAAATCGCCCAGCAGTTTCAAGTGATTGCCTGGCTCCTAAAAATAACGCAAATAACCTAGCAACGCCTTTGTTAGCTGGGAAGAGGCCTGGGCGGGAAGGCCCCCCTTACCGCGAAAAAGATCAACTAGTTGACTCTTATTCTAATTGTTCCCAAGGTTTGAGCGGCGTCGCTGCGGCATCCTCTGTCGACGGGGGTATGCGGGCTTTGCGTGCTCCCGGAAATCAGACTCTTTCGTGCTTCCTTCGCCCCAAGGCGAGATTCAATTCGAATCAAGCTTGGATAAAGAACGCTCCTCGTTCCGAACGCAATGACCGGGAGTGCGCGATTTGGTTACTTGAGAACTGCAGGGACGAAGACGTTCCCCTCCGAGGGCTCAAACTTACCAGTCTTCCAGAAAACATCGGGCAATTCCAAGAAATGACGGAATTGGACATATCATGGAACCGTCTCACGTCCCTACCGGATAGCATCGTAGAGCTCAAAAACTTAAAAAAATTGGACCTACGGTACAATCGGACTCTGCGAAGCCTGCCGAGGGAGATTGGAAAGCTCCAAAACCTTGAGGAATTGTACATCGACAATCCACTTGAAAGCCTGCCGGAAAGCATCGGGGACCTCAAAAACTTGGAGGTATTGTACCTCTTTGGGTTTAAGCTGCCGAGTCTCCCAATAAAAAGCTTCGAGAAACTCAAAAAATTGGAGGAATTGGCCCTCACTCCAGATCCGAGTCTACCCCAAAAAATCGCACATCTCGAGAGGCGCGACGATCCTTATTTTTCCGCGGCCGCAATATACAAATGGACTTCTCCCATGGTGTCTTTTCCGGCTCGTAATGATGCAGTGAAAATGCAGGCAAATATTATTAAAAAAAAGCCCAATCGCTCAGGGCCTGCAGGAGATTCTAAGCTACTTTTTGAAAGCGCCCCTTCTATCAAATTCGCGCGCGATAATTCGAGGCGGGAAATAATTCGAGGCGGGAACATTTTAAGTAAGCGCCGGTGAGCAAGATGCGAAAATTTAAACTTCTCGGTGGCATACGCGAAAATTCATCAAATAGGGCATAGGAAATTCAAAACGGCAATTGTGGAACCAGGCCTGCTATCGGAGTTCTGTTCGGCGGTTCGATAAAGTCAGAATTGAGATGGAGCAACAGTCGTGGATGCGGGAAACCACGGCAATCAGATAAAACCCCATTGCCGTGGGAGTCGAAGACGCCAAGAGAAGACAGGCGAGGGCAGGCGAGACTCACCAAGGAGGCCAATCCAAGGTGAGTTTTCAAATTGCATGTCCGGCACCCTCACCCCGATGTTCCTGATGTGGAACATGTTTCAGGCTAGTTGCTCCATTATGAGGTATGGTGACCTGAACCCCGTTCGAGCGGGACTGGTCAAAAGTCCAAAAGACTGGCAGTTTTCCAGTTATCGGCATTACGCATTTGGAGAAAAAAACCCTTTAATTGATGATGCTTCCGACTATGTTGCACTGGGGAGTAATTTCATCCAGAATCAAAACTTTTTTGCTCAAAAATTGGTTTTTCCATTGCTTCTAAGCATCGCTATTTTACTGCTGGACCATTTATTGGTGATGGCAATTGGCTGTTGGATAGATTTACGAGTATTGGTCAAATTCCACGGCCTGATGGGTAAGATAAGCCAAAAATGTTTATAAAAGTCTGAAATTCATGGTTATACGGCTCCTGTGTGAATAAGCTTGCTCGGTACCGTTCTTATGGTTATTCATAATGGGTCCACATTCTAATAACCTTTACAGTCTTGATATTATCCAAGATTTGGTAAACTAGCCGGTATTGAATATTAATTCTTCTGGAGCATGCACCATTCAAGTCGCCGAGAAGCTTTTCGAGGGTTGGAGAATTCTTGTATGGATTTTCTTTGAGGATTTCGAGTAAACGCTCGACTTGAAGCTTAAGTCCAGAACGTGTAATCTTTTTTGCATCCTTTTGAGCTTGTTTTGTAAAAACTACTCGCCAGCTTACCACTCAAGCTCCTCATCGCATTCTTCAATCGGACTTATAATTCCTTCCTGGATGGATTCCCGCATACCGGGTACAGAGGTTAGGTACAATGTTTCCTGTCGAGGTTTTCAAACCAGAGGTCGATGTCCTGCGTTGCGGTATTGGCGCCTTGAAGGATCGCGGCACTCGCGCCCACTACCATGAACCGGACACCAAGCCTATTCAACGCTTCGAAAAGTGCACGCTCACCGGGCGTGAAAGCTGAAGAGTTTTCCATGCTGTAGGGCAGATCTCAATCGCTGGGACGGCGTCTTCTCGAGATTACGGAGCACTCGGTAAACTCCTCCAGGATCAACCTCATGTTGCTCGGCGATGCGGTAGGCATCCCGCCATCGTTGCTCGTCGGCTATAAGCCAGTGAAGTTCCTCGCCTGTGAAGTCCATATGAGATGGTATATCCGATGGTATATCCATAAATATAGCATACCTACAGGGCAACAAATTTCAAGCGCGGTTTCGGTGTACAACGAACGACGATATCATTCAGAAACTAGCCAATTGTAAAACCCGCCGGCTGACAGGATTCGGGTTTCTGAGGCGACAATACCGAGTAGAGCGAAGGCTGTTTTATCAGTCGGGAGCGGGAATGGTATGTCCGGCACGATGCCCCCAGAAATTGGTCCTTCCATTGCTTTCTAAGCAATCATATTTAGCGACTGGGCCATTTATTGGTGATGGTAGTTGGCTGTCGGATAGGCTTGCGAGTATAGGTCGAATTCCGCGACCTGAGGGTTAATATTCTGGAGGGCAGGGGTTTTGTATAAAAAAAATTGCAATTCACGAGTTAGAGTCGTAACTTAATTTTATTTGTTTGATTTTGGTTATCGTCTGGATGACATTCTTAGAAGTAAGTATTCGTTTTGTGAAACACGAAATATTCATTGATTCCAAAAAAGCTTCGGTCCCCGCAGGGTATCTGTCAGGACATTTCAATTATTGGCTAATTGTCCAATCCGCAAAACTAGTATGAATCGTGCATATATGGCGTTTGCAAATCTGCGCTGCATGTTCTGCGCCGGCCCCTCGTCGTCGGGTATGTGGACCAGGCAGGATGAGGCCGCCGGGCCGTATGTCCGACACCCGGTCCTGTCCGGCACCCGGTCCGGTCCCCTGGATTCCCGCTTTCGCGGGAATGACGGAGCGGCGATGTCGGATATAGGGACGTGCCCTAGTACGGGCTTTCCCCTCTGATAAAGCCTGCTCGCCTGGCTTGCTACCAATCAAGTCTGAGCGGGCAGCTTGGGAGAAATGGAATAGCCAGAACGCCGTCCCAACTGGGGAATTGGCAAATTGGCATGTCCGGCACCGGCACCCTCGGGCACTCGGCACCGCACCGCCCGGCACCGGCACCCTCTTTCTGGTAGGCATAGCAGCTTGTTGATTGTTAGTAAGTAAATTGTTTACTATTCTAAACTAACCTCTCGATACCCTCCAGACCTGCTACTTTGTATTTTCTCGAATCCTGGTAGCCCAGGCAATATATCGTTTTTGCAACAGGGGACGCACACCCTCGTTGGCGAGTTTCATAAGACTACCGGCAAGATTTTCGTCTTTATTGGCGTGCATCCAGAGTTCGATAGCATCGCAAACTTCGTGGAGATGCATTTTTCCTGCCATCGGGTATAGGCGACCCATTAGATACCCTGCAATGACGGGGCTTATGTCCATCAATTTCTCAAGGAAGGACATTGTTTTAACAATTTGAATCTCCTTCCTTTTTTCAGCATCTAACCCTTTATTGAGCAACATATTAAAAATCTGTGCTCCCATTCCGGCATCAATGTATACTGCTACTGATGACAAAACTTCTTTGTCATCAGGGCAGTCAATGAACTTCTTTATTAATGTACTAATTATTTCGCATTCTTCAGAGGATAATTTACTCATAATATAGGGATATGTGTTCTTAAGGGATCAGTTGTCTTTTGTGCTGAGTCATCTAATGTTATTGCTCTAGTAGGATCATAGTTACCTCTTTTATTTACGGCAGATGTTGAGACACTTTCCTTGTGCGCGTGTGGCACTTCGTCTGCAAATCCCTTTGGAGGAGTTCGTTGCATAGCTGGATCAATACGAACCGCTGCTGTCTGTCCTTTAGGCATCGGTTTTGTCCACACAGTTCCGCCACTTCTTGCCGAACATGGTTTAAACCCTCTTTGCCGCAATTCGCTTTCTATTGAGGCTGTCGAGCGCCCACTAAGGGTAATTTCGCGAAGTTCTTGCTGAGCATTCCTTGGTCTATGACCCTTTTTACAAACCAACCCCAGCGCATCCACCCACCCAATAGCATTAGGCGCATACCGAAACCGGTTAGTCCCCCCAGCCATGCCGATAGGATCAGGGGAAATAAACTGCCCAATTTCCGGTAAGTAATACCGGAATCGGTTGTAATACAGCCCAGTCTCCAGGTCGGCTATTTGCCCAAGCAGGCGAAGCCTACAGGTAGTTTCTCCTTTCTCCCAAACCAGCTTACCCCAATCGTCAAATTCTCCTTTCCAAATGATATACCCATCTTCGTCAATCAATTCTTGGGGCGTACCATTTTGAGAAGTGACTACATGGCGAACCTTCCCGTCTTCCCAAATGGCTTTGGGCCAGGCGCCAAATATTGCGTATTCAGTAAGCTGCTCGCCAGTCTCTTCGGCTAATAAATCATCGCCCGATCAAAAATAGTTGGTTTGTTTGCCGCAGTGTTCTTTAAACACTCTGCGGCCAAGGGCATCGTATCCGAAAGAGGTTATTGCCCCATCGGGGTGCACAACCTTTTTGAGTTGCCCCAGTTCATCCCATTGGTAGTTAGTCCATTTATTTGCCCAACCATTTCCCTCACTGCTGGCTACTAAGCATCCATTAGCATC
>JBNKEI010000071.1:0-4594 GCA_050288705.1 Myxococcales bacterium | reverse complement strand
TTTCTTTCCCAAAGATGTGGAACGACTTTCCCCTGCGGTTCCCGGACATAATCTGATTCTGTCGCTGAATCTTCCTTTGCAACAAGCAATGGAAAAGGCTTTTGAATCCACTCCCGCCGGCGCTGCAGTCGTATTGGATGTAAGTACTGGTTTCATTCTGGCGATTCTTAGCAAGCCCGCCTTTGATCCTAATCGGTTTCACTTGGATTTTAGTTCCCTGAGTAAAGACCCTTTGGAGCCTCTCGTTTTTCGAGCAGCCCAACAGCATTACCATCCAGGGTCAACATTCAAGCCCATTACCGCTCTGGCAGCACTGAAACAAGGAGTTATTACTGAGCACAGTACTGTATTCTGTCCGGGTAGCTACCAGTTGGGAAGAAGACGCTGGCGTTGTTGGCGAAACGCAGGTCATGGAAGCGTTGATTTGCTTAATGCCTTGGCTTGGAGTTGCGACACTTTTTTCTATGCACTTGCTGACCGCATGGGAATTGATCCGATCGCCGATATGAGTCGTCGTTTTGGCCTAGGTCATCCTCCCGGTTTGAAGCTAACTCCGGAAGCAGCAGGAATTGTCCCTTCTAAAAAGTATCACGACCGGGTTACTCCCGGAGGCTATACAAAAGGGTTGGCCTTGAATACTGCCATTGGTCAGGGAGACAATAACCTTTCGCCGTTGCAACTAGCCATGGTCTATTCTGCTTTGGCCAATCGCGGTACTTTATACCGCCCTCAACTAGTGCGACGAATAGAAACCTCCGAAGGCAAACTAGTAAAAGTTATGCAACCAGTGGTTATCAACCGCATAAAAGTGAACCCCCGGTATTTGCAGTTGGTCAACAAAGGATTATGGGAGGTAGTGAATAGACCGGGAGGCACTGCTTATTCCAAAAGACCCAAGGAACTTGGCATAGAAATTGCTGGAAAAACCGGAACCGCCCAGGTAGTAGCGATTGGAAAAAAGCGTGTAAGAAAGGAGCAAATGAGCTTTTTTACCCGCGACCACGCTTGGTTTGCGGCTTTTGCTCCCTATCGAAGTTCGGAAATTGCCGTGGTGGTTCTTAACGAACACGGGGGGCACGGTGGCTCTGCCGCCGGCCCTATAGCAATGGAAATAATTAAGGCTTATTTTCGCATTAAAAAAGAAGACGCCATGCAGCGCAGCCCAGTTGTTCCCCAGGAAGTTATTCCCCAACCTGCCCCCAGTGAAACTCTCCCCTCCTTGGAACGCTTTCCGAGAAAAGCCTATTCAATGCCTGTGGAGAATCAGTTTTGGAACTAAATTACGTTTCTCCCAGCCGAAGAATGGCCATTCGCCTACTTAAAGATGCACCATGGCATCTATTATTACTGGCGCTGGTTTTGTCTGGCTTGGGAGTATGGAATTTAGCTTCTGCTTCGCGAGTGTCAGGTTTTGCGGTTTGGAAAAGTCAAGCTTGCTGGATTGCCATTGGAGTAGCAAGTTGCTTAGCAATGACGCTTTTTGATTACCGCTATCTAATTAAATTATCGTACCCCGTATATTGCATTATTATACTTTCATTGGTTGCGGTCTTAATTACTGGTCATAGCGCCAAGGGAGCAAGTCGCTGGCTCAACTTGGGCCCCATTCATTTACAGCCTTCCGAATTAATGAAGCTGGGCATTATTCTGGCATTGGCTCGCTATTATCACGAAGATACACCTCCTAGAGGCGGTTATACTTTGTGGGACCTTATTCCTCCAGGATTATTGCTTATTATTCCCCTTGCATTGGTAATGATGCAACCTGATTTGGGAACCTCAATAATGATAGCTGCGCCCGCAGTAACCATAATTTTATTTTGTAAAGTTCGTCTAAAGGCCTTGGCTATCCTTGCGTTGTCATTTTTTTTTATTGCTGTTTTGGCCTGGTCTTTTGCGCTTAAAGATTATCAAAAGAACCGGGTATTCACCTTTTTAAACCCAGGGCTCGATCCCCTAGGCACTGGTTACCATTCCAGCCAATCTCTAATCGCGGTGGGAAGTGGTCAATGGTGGGGCAAAGGATGGAGACAAGGAACGCAAACGCAGCTTTCTTTTCTGCCTGAGCATCATACTGATTTTGTTTTTTCGGTTTGGGGAGAAGAACATGGCTTGGCCGGTGCAGTGGTACTTATTTCTTTGTATTTGCTGCTATTTTTTAGCGCATTAGGAATAGCTTTTGGAGCCCGAGAAAAATTTGGAATACTTATTTCCTTAGGTATAACCGGAATGCTTTTTTTCCAAACTTTTACCAATATTGGCATGGTTTCCGGAATTTTACCGGTGGTAGGGGTTACTCTTCCGCTAATGAGTTATGGCGGTTCTTCTATTTTGACTACTTTTGTAGGGTTTGGCCTGCTAATGAATATCGGGATGCGTAGGCATTTGTTTTAAGTGCGAGTTTTGATCACCAGGAGAGCTACATGTCCGCCAGACGCATCAATGTTTCTGCCACCATTTCCGACCACCAACGTTGGGCTGTTTTGGACCGCGCCATGATCGCCACCAAAGCAGCCCATGCGGCGGCCAATCCTCGTCGCCGGGATATCCACATTCTCCACGCTGGCGACCCCGACCCTTTGCAGCGGATGGTTAACGCCATCCAGCCCGACACCTACGTCAAACCGCACCGGCACCTCGACCCGCCTAAGGCCGAAACCTTCATCATTCTCACCGGCCGAGCCGGCTTCGTGCTTTTCGATGATGACTCTGGCGATCTGGATCGTGCCGAGTACTTAATCCTGGACCGCCAAGACGGGAGGTTTGCTATAGACATACGCCCCGGCGTTTGGCACAGCATCGCCTGCCTGGCTTTGGATACAGTATTGTTCGAGGTTAAAAATGGACCCTATGTGGCTCACTCGGACAAAGATTTCGCTCCCTGGGCCCCGCAGCCAAATACTCCTGAGGCCAAGACATTTGTGCAGGAGCTGGAGAGACGGTTTGGCAAAACGTAATCCTTGCACTCATAAACACGTTTACGTCGCTCAAGGTTTACCACATCGATACCAGCATGACGGTTAGCTGGGGTCACGCAGTGGTCTTCTAAGAGAAAAAATGGCATCGGCTCTATATCTTTTGATAGAAATGCAACTGTTCCGCTTTCTCCAGAGCGCTTTAAACTTATGGAAGATAGATGTGTCGCTATATCAATCGAACTTAGGTGCAATATTGCAAGCGCCTGACCTGTTTTGTTGGAGAATCTTTAAATGAATCAGCTTTTTATTGGCATACTAATACTTTCTATTGCTTCTAGCTGTAGTCTCATGCTCGATTATGGCGATGAACCAGACGCGGAATGCGTTAATAATATCGATTGCAATCCAGAAGAAGTCTGTTCTGATCCGGCATGCGACTTGGACCGGGAATGGGCTAACTGGAAGGTCGAAGGAAACGGACCAAAACAACTAATCGTGGAGACGGGTACTGTTTCCGATCCGGTGACTGGCTTAGTATGGGTGTGGCAGCGAGACGCAGAGAAGATGAACTGGAATGATGCGAAGAATTATTGTGCATCACTCTCAACAGCAGGAGGAGGATGGCGTCTTCCGACTCGAATCGAGCTGCTAAGCATTGCGGATCCTACAAAAGTGGAGTGTGGAAATCCATCCAAATGCATAGCGATTGATACGGAGGTATTCCGGGATCTCAATCTTGCACATCTATGGTACTGGTCCTCGACACCGGCAGCCAATGATAGCAACCAAGTTGCTTGGACCATACACTTTTATTCAGGAACAGCCAAGCAGCATCAAAAAGAAGAGGAAAATTATTGCTTTTGCGTACGGTGATGATGGTCAGCATGGAGTGGACATGAAATCAAATATGGTAGTCTTAATTATTGTAATAACATTATTTGTGGACTCCTTTGCTGCGGCCCCAAGAGGACACTATACGGTCACCGGCGATACAGTGAAGGACAATAAAACTAGCCGCGTTTGGCGAAGAACCGTCTCCGACCAACCGCTATCTTTTGACGAGGCGAACAATTACTGCAGCACACTAGATGGATATGTTGATGCGACATGGCGCTTGCCAACAAAGCGGGAACTGGAAACCCTTGTCGATGTGCGGGCATCGTCACCCGCGATCGACTCGACGGCATTCCCATCAACGCCGTCATACACATTTTGGACATCAACTAAGAACAATCTAAAAGAAAACGATAGATTTATTGTTGATTTCGCTAATGGTGAAACGGTAACTAATTTAACGAAGCTTTACCAGTCAAAACCGCTTGATAAGCACTATGTTCGATGTGTACGATGAACAAATAAACATTCCAATTTTTGGTGCATTTCCAGTAGCTTGCCAGGGGAAAGCATGTTCAAGATGTTGCTAGTTTTTTCGTTTCCGTTTTGGATAGTAAATTTAGTTCTGATGGGACAAAAATAATATTCAAGAAGAATTTTTACAGTATAGCCTCGGTTAATCGTGCAGACTAGGGCATGTCCCTATATCCGACATCGCCGCTCCGTCATTCCCGCGAAAGCGGGAATCCAGTGGGCACGACTTTGTCAATCGATGATTTGGGGCCAAAGGTCAGCCCATCCAGGGTTCGTTTTTTCGATGAGACCCATCTTCCACGCACGAC
>JBNKEI010000070.1:0-6751 GCA_050288705.1 Myxococcales bacterium | reverse complement strand
TATCCTCAGGTTTTGACTCTAGGTCGGTAGGAGGTTTGCAGGGGCAATCAGATTCTTCTGCGCATTTACAATAGTCTCCTAAAGCGGCGTTAAGTTCTTTAATTACGGGCGAAAGGCTTTGGGCTATCGCAAGAGAGTTTTCATTAATAGTCTGGGCGGCTTGATTGGCGCTGATGGGTAGAATATCGCCAGATGATGATTTTGAACCGTTGCAGGCTATTAACAGAGAAAGAATGCTGACTGTGCCAACTAATATGAATTTTAAACTACTTATCATATGTCCTCCGTCCTTCAAAAGCACAAAGTGTGCAACGAATCAATTTAGCAAACATTAGGCCGACCAATGGCGCATATGTAAGAAAAAAATAGGAAACGACTTCAAAGGCATAGGTTTGCCAAGTGGAAAACATAAAGCAAGGCGCTGGGTGATTTTTGACAAAGAAAAGGGTCTTTCCGAACCCATAAATAGCTGAACTAGGAGACTTTAGGGAAACGAGAAAAGAACGTTGCGAAACTAATGTTCCACTGGTAAGAAACAAAAAATGTTTTCCGAGATTCTAAACACCTTAATAGTCATGGTAGTTCTAATACTAGCCAATGGATTTTTTTCTGCTGCTGAAATTGCGGTTGTATCGATACGACGTTCCAAAGTTAAACATCTGATTGAGGAAGGGCACCGCAACGCGACCTCGGTCGAACGTTTGCATAAGCAAATTGAAGAGTTTTTGGCGACAGTGCAAATTGGAGTAACCTTTGTTGGGGCTTTTGGCGCGGCGCTGGGAGGTGCTAGTGTAGCTGAGCCGGTTGCTGATTTGATTAAGAAAATACCCATACCGCTTATACAGGGAAGTGCCGGGCAAATTGGACTGGGGGTAGTGGTAGTCATCTATTCATTTATGTCTATTTTGCTGGGCGAATTGGTACCCAAATCCCTAGCTTTGCGTTATTCCGAATTCCTGGCTCTTAGATTAGCCCGACCATTATTATGGTTGGGGTCTATTTTGCGGCCAGTAGTATGGTTTTTTACAGTTTCCGCCAACTTAATACTCTGGCCATTTAAAGATCGCACGTCATTCACCGAAACTAGGTTAACTGCAGAAGAAATCAAGCTATTGGTTGGAGAAGCGGCTGAGTCGGGAGCAATTGAGGCCCACGGAGCAGAAATCATAGAAAGAGCGGTAGACTTTGGTGAGTTGACTGCCGCCGATGTGCTAATACCTCGGCCCCAAATTGTGGCGATCGACTTAAAATCAAGCACCCAGGATATCCAGCGAATTCTTTTGGAGGAAGGGCATACCCGGATGCCGGTTATTGATGGCAACTTCGATAAAGTAGTGGGTTATGTTACTGCTAAGGATATTCTTTCCCTGGTAGGGGAGCGGCAACTAATTGTGTTGAAAGATATAATTCGGCCTGCTTTTTTTGTACCTACTACTATGCGGGCTATTGAGCTTTTGCGAGCCTTGCAAAAACGCCATGAACATTTAGCTATTGTAGTGGACGAATACGGGGGAACTGCAGGATTGTGTACCACTGAGGACTTGGTAGAAGAGATTGTAGGTGATTTGTTTAGCGAAGATCAGCCTGGCCAAGTAATGATTCAAGCTGAGCCCCAGGGAACTTCATTGTTGTCCGCGGTGTTGCCTGTACGCGAATTTAATCGTGCTTTCGACGCCCACATTCCGGAGCACGAAGCTTACGATACGCTGGCAGGACTTTTGACCCATTTGGCGGGGGTAATTCCTCAAAACGGGCAAGTATTTGTGATTCAGGGATTTGAGTTTACGGTGATCGAGCGCACCGAACGGCGAGTAAAGCAAGTGCGGGTTCGTCGGCTGGTGGTGTAGGTATGACTCACCTAGCCAAGTGCGAAACCCGCCGGCGAAACCAACCCAATTTTGTTCTCGACAGCAGAGGGTTTCCGACGTAGATTCACCGGCGTTTTTTGGTGGCCGTAAGGTCTATTTAGAGGGAACCTGGTGAAAATCCGGGACTGACGCGCAGCGGTATAGGGAACGAAAGTTGCACGTGGCTACTGGGCCACAAGCACTGATTTCAAGTCGGGAAGCAGCAACTAGTAGGTAAAAGTAGTAAGTGCCCCAAGTCCGAAAACCTGCCAAAAAACCAAGAACCCGGTGAACTGATATTGTGGGAATCGGTTCACAGATGAGCCTTCGCGGAAAAGGTCTCGGTCTCAAAGCTTGTAAAAGCTTGTAGAAGAGGCGTTGTTGCCTCTGCTTTTTCGCACAAGGCATTTTTTTTAAGGGTCCGGGAAATCCCACGTTATGGGAGTATTCGTGATTGCTGATAGTCGGTCGTCTTTTTCAAGCGCAGGTTTTTCCCAATCTTTGCCTCGGTTCATAATAAAGCGCGATGGTCAACAGGCAGCTTTCAATTCAGAAAAGATTGTGCAAGCTATTTTAAGCGCGGGAAACGCTACCAATGAATTTGCCGAAGAAGAAGCGCGCCTGTTGACTGCCCAAGTGCTTAAGGTTCTTCGCCATCGGTTTGATGGTCAAATTGACTGCCAGGCGTCTAGTTCTTCCGCTAGGGTTTTTAATGCCCCAACCGTTGAGCAAATTCAAGACACAGTAGAGCAGGTCCTAATTTCTGCCAATCATATGCGCACCGCGCGTGCCTACATTGTTTATCGGGAAAATCGCAGTCGATTACGCCAGGACAAGCGTAATTTGGTGGATGTGGTTTCGTCGATTAATGAGTACTTAAGCCGTTCGGATTGGAGAGTGAATGCCAATGCCAACCAAGGATACTCGCTGGGCGGCCTTGTTCTCAACGTTTCCGGAAAAGTAATGGCCAATTATTGGCTCAACCATGTCTACCCGTCGGAAATCGGCCAAGCTCATCGAGAAGCCGATTTTCATATTCATGATTTAGATATGCTAGCTGGTTATTGTGCGGGATGGTCGCTGCGCATGCTGTTGCAAGAAGGATTCAATGGCGTCTCGGGAAAGGTTGAAGCTGGCCCGCCTGGTCATTTGTCTAGTGCTTTGGGGCAGATGGTAAATTTTCTCGGAACTCTGCAAAATGAGTGGGCAGGGGCACAAGCGTTTAGCTCATTTGATACCTATCTGGCGCCATTTGTGCGCAAAGATAAGCTTTCTTATCGGAATATTCAGCAAGCTATACAGGAGTTTATATACAATTTAAACGTACCTTCTCGTTGGGGAACACAAACTCCTTTTACCAATTTAACTTTCGATTGGGTATGTCCACTTGATTTGCGTTGTCAAAGACCCATAATCGCTGGTGAAGAACAAGATTTTTATTATGGCGATTTGCAAGCAGAAATGGACCTTATTAATCGCGCATACATTCAGGTAATGACCGCTGGCGACGCTAAAGGCAGAGTGTTTACTTTTCCCATACCTACATACAATATTACCCGTGAATTTTTATGGGACTCAGATAACGCTAGCCTTCTTTTTGAAATGACTGCCAAATATGGTTTACCGTACTTTCAAAATTTTATCAATTCTGATCTAAATCCTGGACAAATTCGTTCCATGTGTTGTCGGCTACAACTTGATTTACGCGAGCTTCAAAGTAGGGGAAATGCTTTGTTTGGATCGGCAGAGCAAACTGGCTCGATTGGGGTGGTTACTCTTAATTGTGCTCGGCTGGGTTATTTGTATCGTGGGGATGAAGTAGCTTTGTTGAGTCAAGTTTCTCATTTGGCTGAACTAGCCAAAATGAGTTTGGAAATTAAAAGAAAAACTATTCAGAAATACATGGATAGCGGGTTGTTTCCATATACTAAAAGATATTTGGGGAGTTTGCGCAATCATTTTTCTACTATTGGAGTTAACGGGATCAATGAAATGATTCGCAATTTTACTCAAGATAAAGAAAACATTGCAACGCCAGAAGGGCAGGCTATGGCCCTACGTTTGTTGGACGCGCTGCGACAAAAAATGCGTGGTTTTCAAGAGGAAACCGGTCACCTGTATAATTTGGAAGCAACCCCTGCAGAAGGAACTACTTATCGGTTTGCTAAAGAAGATCGCAAGCGATTTCCAAATATTTTGCAAGCGGGAACAGAGTCTCAGCCTTACTATACCAATTCTTCGCAATTGCCAGTTGGGTTCACTTGCGATCCTTTTGAAGCGCTTTCTCTTCAGGATTCTCTGCAAACTCGCTATAACGGGGGAACTGTTCTTCATCTTTATATGAACGAAAGAATTTCTACCTCCAAAGCGTGTAAATGCTTGGTGCGTACTGCTTTAGAAAAGTTTAGACTGCCGTATTTAACCGTAACCCCTACTTTTTCTATTTGTCCTCGCCATGGTTATTTAGAAGGAGAACATGTATTTTGCCCGCGATGTGATCAAGAAAATGTAAATGAAGACCTAAAAGATAGGTCAGATAATCAAAGACAGCGCTGTGAAGTATGGACCAGGGTAATGGGGTATCATCGTCCGGTATCTGAATTTAATCCTGGAAAGCAGGGGGAGCACCAGGAAAGAAAACATTTTTTTGAACCACAAAATCTACCAGTGGAATAGATGAACGATAAGTTGATCATAGCGGGCATGGTTCCCTTTTCCACTATTGATTTTCCGGGAAAGCTTTCCGCGGTTCTTTTTTGCCAAGGATGTTCCTGGAATTGTCATTATTGCCACAATCCTCATTTGCGTCCACTGATTGGCTCAAAAAAAGTAACTTGGAATGAAATAGTTCGATTTCTGGAATCGCGAAGAGGTTTGCTGGAAAGCGTAGTATTCAGTGGTGGCGAACCATTGCTGCAACCAGGGCTTTCTAGAGCAGTGGCGTTGATCAAGGGGCAGGGTTTTTCCGTAGGGTTGCACACTGCTGGTGTCTTTCCTGAACGACTAGCCGAGGTGATTTCGCAGCTAGAATGGGTTGGGTTCGATGTAAAAGGTCCCTGGGAAGATTACCCATTAATTGCTTCGGTGGCTGCTGGCGCCCAAGTAAGTGATTCATTGCGAATACTGGTAAACTCGAAAGTGGAATACGAAGTGAGGACCACTGTAGATGGTATTTATCTAAACGCTGCCTCCCTTCTACGTCTGGCTGAATATTTGGCATCCATGGGGGTAAAGCGCTATGTTCTGCAGAAGCGGCACGATGTAGACAATGGTTTTTTATCGGATTGCTTTTTTCAAAAGACCATGAAAGAAATGTTTTCCGAATTTTCTATTCGCTGAGGAGATTACAAGACCGTAATTTCACTATTACTTTTTACCTTTGGTGCTGTTGCATTCGATAATATCTATTTCTTCCGGCAAAGAATCTTTTTGGGAAAAAATGGTACGGACTAATCTGAATCCGTAGGTAATTGCCAGTTTATCTGCATTTCGGTAATTACGATTGGCAAAGCGACAGTACTTTGATTCAGTAGCGTAACCGCCGCCTCGCAAGACGACTTCTTCAGAAGAAAGCGAAGTCGGTGCGATCCAGGGATTAATAATTGGATTTATCGCATCGCTATTTTGATAAGTGCTCATAATGTCGCCTACAAATTCCCAGGTATTTCCCAGCATGTCATATAAACACCAATTATTGGGGATCAAGGTGGCCACTGGTCGTGTTCCCTCGCTAGGAATGGTTGGTCCACCTTGATAATGCCAGGCAATGGCGCTTAATGCGTTATTCCTAACATGGTTATTACCCTCATCAGCTCGGGCAGCGTATTCCCACTCTGCTTCGGTGGGGAGGCGATATCCGATACATTCGTAAGGTGTAGTTCTGCCGCCGGTGAGAGTTACGGATGCAGAACTAATGGAATTTTCAACCGCCGAACAAGAAGGAATACTTGGATCGTCACTTGTTCCTGACTTTGGTATTTCTTTTTTAATGTTAGATAAGGCGTAACAAGGCTCCAAACCTGCTTTTTCAGACAGACGATTTGCAAATTCCAAGGCGTCAAACCAGTTCACGCACTCCACTGGTCGTTCTTCTGCTTCTGTGGACATCGGAGAATAGCTAGGATTCCAGCCCATAATGTCTCGAAATTGATTTTGGGTGATTTCAGTCGCGGTCATGATTACGGGATGAGTCAAGCGCACGTAGTGAAGGATTTCATTTATGGAATTGGATCCAAATTCAACCTCGCAGGGCCACGGATAGCTGGCCGGGCATTGCGGCGATCCGGCTTCATTGTTAGCGGGGCTACCCATCCAAAAATCCCCTCGAGGAATTTTTACCCAGTTTATAGGACAGGTCTGGCCGTTTTTTACGCATTTCTTCACTGCGTTACAGCATTTGTATCCCTCAATACAAGGGCAACTCTTGCCTTCGAGATTGATTTGAAGATCATTTGTGCAGCTATGTAAAAAACCGAATACCAAAAGCAATTTGACCGCAATTATGAGGTGAGACTTTAGATTAATCATTGCATATTCCTTAGTAACTTCAACTCATTAGCAGAGTTGAATGCAATTGGTCGAGGAATTTTTAATAAAAAGTGGGGGTAACTATTCAGATAAGCACTAATCCCCCCAGGAAGATGGGAGCTTCAAATATTCCCTCTCGCCGAGGGCTAATCTATGCACACATTTTTTTTCGCGAATTTCCATCCCTGAAAGAAGACCTCAAAGCGTTGCAAGCCACGAAGCATAGTGATAGGGCCAGGTTTGGCTTCGGAGACATAGCCTTTCCAGCCGCCCAGCCTGGCATTAATCCAGGCAGCTTGAGTCGGCTACCGCGAGTTGCGCGGGAAGTCAGCCTGTCAGATACGATGCTGGCCAGTAAGGAGCTTCGGGGCAGGAAT
>JBNKEI010000069.1:0-31992 GCA_050288705.1 Myxococcales bacterium | reverse complement strand
CACTCCGGCGCCGAAGTGATCTATCGCGCGCGATACAGATGGCTCTATAAATTCAACGCCCACAAAAAGGGTGAGAAATCGCTCGAATGCAAATTTGATAACCGTGTCGGTGATAAAGTTTGTTTTATCCAGCGATTCAATAGCGGCGTGAAGGTCGGAAACGGCCTCGGATCCAGCTTGATCCGTCGCGGTATGGGTGCAAGTCTGAAACTGACGAAAGCTGTGGCTCGGCAGGACCGGTCTTCCCGAGCGTAGGCTGTCCCGCGAGAGCGGGACGGCCGAAGTCGAGGGACCGCATACCCCTCGCCTTCCGGAACAAATTGTCAAAAACGACAATTTGCTCCGTACGCTCGAGGTGACCGGCAGGAAAAAGTGTGCGGTTTCAGCATCAGAGTTGCACCACTATTCAGAACTGGCAAAAACTGCGAAGACCTCCGAGCGCGATGCCACAGGCAGGAATGAAACAAGGAAGCCTCAGAGCCTCGACAAGCTCGGCCTGAACGGTTTTTTTTGCAGTGCTTCATAGTCAAGTCTGCAGTCTTCACATTCAAGAAAGAATGGAGCGCTGAAACAGTTACGTTTTCTTGCTATTTTTTGCTTGAACTAATTCCATAATCTCCATAAACTTGAATTTTGTTGCGTCCTCTCACGCAGCATAGAGCATTCGAAAGCAACCAACAAAACGTTCCAATCCGAACTTAATTGACTATTAAACAAATTTTGAAAAAAAAACGGGAAAGATGGAATTGAATCGTTAGCAATGCAATAAAATACCTGCATAAATAAAATGGAGTTTTTCGATGATATCTTCAAGAATTAAAATAGATACTTATGTTAAATATAGATTTACAGAAAACGCCAAGGCTCCAAAAACTACAACCACCGACTCTGCGCAACGCAGCAATTCGGTTTTGAGCCGGGCTTTTGCGGCACAACGCCTGGAATTATTCGAGCAACCCAGCTCCTCCAAAGACTTGCGATTGACTGCGCTGGATAAACTAGAGCAGCGCGGTTTTAAACCAGCGCTGGGCGGTCTTGAAATTCCATTAACCGGCAAAGCAATGGGTGGAATGCCTAAACGAATTTCACGGACCAACGCTCTTATTTTATCCGACCATCTCCCGCCCGAAGCAGCGCGACAATACGCACAAGAAGACCAGGAAATTAGAAACCAAATCGCTCAACAGCAAAATATTTTCAATCTTCTAAAGAATCTGGCTGCACAACCAAACCAAACAGAAGAGCAGCATCAACATATCAGTGAGAGGCTCGAAGAAGCCGCGAATAAGCTTTATGATTTGCAGATCCGTTTGGATCAATTGCCAGAAAGACTAAGACAAGCAGAACGGGGAAGAAGGCAAAGCTCGAGCGCAGAATCGTCGTCGCATGCGGGCTCGCAAAGAGGATGGCATTCGGGCTCGTATTCAGGATCGCGGAGAGGCTAATTGGTTAGCAATGCAATAAAATACCTGCATAAATAAACATGGGGTTTTTCGATGATATCGTCAAGAATTAGACCGGATACAAATATTAAATATAAATCTCCGGAAAATGCTAAAGCTACTAAAGCCACGGCCACCAACTCCGTACAACGCAACAATTCGGTTTTGAGCCGAGCTTTTGCTGCACAGCGTCGGGAATTGTTCGAACAACCCAGCTCGTCCAAAGACTTGCGATTTACTGCGCTGGATATTCTAGAGCAACGCGGTTTTAAACCAGCACTGGGCGGGCTTGAAATTCCACTAACCGGCAAAGCAATGGGTGGAATGCGTAGGCGGGTGAACGCTCCCCCTAGGCCAGACACTATCTCGGAAGCAGGAGCTCGACAATTCCAACAAGAAGCCAGAGATATCGAGAATAGCATGGCTCATAAGCGACTTTATATCCGCGAGCTAAACACTTATTTGGCCCGCCCAGACCTGACCGAAGAGCAACGTCAATCAGCCAGCGAAAATCTCGAAAGATTCAGGCAAGAGCTAGTTGATTTGCAGGCTAGATGGGATAGATTGCCAGAAAGAATAAGACAAGCAGAACGAGGAAGATGGCAGAGATCCGATGCAGGATCTTCGTATTCAGGATCGCAGAGAAGATAGAAAAAACATAACTATTCAGTACCTTTCTTTCTTGATAACGAAGGGTTGCAATAAATCCGTTCAGGCCGAGCTTGTCGAATCCCATGGCTTCCTCGACTTAATGCTGCGGCATTTTAATGCTGCGGCATTACGCTCGGAAAGACCGTGGTTTTCAATTTTGGTTGCTCGCGAAGTGGCTAGTGCTAAATAGTTACAAAAAAACAAAGCATTTGTTCAAAGCTTTGCCAGTCTCAATCTGACATAAGCGGCCGATGCGTCCATCACAGCAAAAAAAGGAATTTTTCAATGATATCGTCAAGAATTAGAATGGATACAAAAATTAAATATCGATTTCCAGAAAACGCTAAAGCTAATAAAGCGAAAGCTACTATTTCTGAGCAACCCAACAATTCCGTTTTGAGCCGAGCTTTTGCGGCACAACGCCTGGAATTATTCGAGCAACCCAGCTCATCCAAAGACTTGCGATTTACTGCGCTAGACAAACTAGAGCAGCGCAATTTTAGACCGGCGCCAGGCGGGCTTGAAATTCCACTAACCGGCAAAGCAATGGGTGGAATGCCTAAACGAACTTCACGGGTAAACGCTCCTTATATACCCGAAGAAGCCTCAGGAGAAGTGTCTCGAGAATACTACACACAAGCCCGGAATCTTGTTGACCAAATCAATCAACAACGACTTATTATCCAAAATCTAAGTCTTCAAATCTTACAAACGGACTTGACAGAAGAGCAGATTCAATCTGTCAGGGAAAGACTCGCAACAGCCAGGAATACGCTTGATGATTTGCAGGTCAGTATGGATGGATTACCAGAAAGAATGAGGCAAGCACAACGGGGAAGAGGGCAAGGATCGAGTGCAGAATCGTCGTCGCATGCGGGGTCGCAGAGAGGTTGGCATCCGGGCTCGTATTCAGGATCGCGAAGAGGATAGCCAAATTCCGAAATATAAAAGCTCCTCGCCTGCGAGCAGTTGTCACCTCCCCAATAAATACCCAATTTATTGCAGGGTGAAAAATGGGAGAACGAGCGCTGTGGCGAGGAGTAATTACTTTCGGGGCAGAAAGGGTGCCGGTCAAGCTTTACACCACTGCTCACGAGCAAAGAGTTAGTTTTCACCTGCTCCATGGCCAAGACAGAGTGCGATTGCGCCAGCGAGTAGTCTGTTCTTTGGATAATAAGCCAGTAGAACGCGAGCATTTGGTGAGAGGGGTCGCCATAGAGAATAATCGGTATGTAATATTTAGACCGCCGGAATTGCAGGCTTTGGAACCGGCTCCCTGCAGATCTATTGACGTTCTTTCTTTTGCTCGCCCGGAACAAATCGACCCTCGCTATTATCAGCGCGTTTATCGTTTAGGTCCAGATTCGTTACCATCTGACAAAAAATACAATGATTTGTATAAAGCTCTTGAGGAAACCAAACAAGTAGGAATTTGCCAATGGGTGATGAGGAAAAAAAACTATTTGGGCGCGCTTAAGTCCGATGGTGCAATTCTCTACTTAATAAGCTTATTAAGGCCTGACGAAGTAGTATCAACCCATTCATTCGCTGTTCCCCAGGTAGAAATAAGCGAGCGAGAAAAAAAGACTGCCCAATACCTTTTAGAGACTCTTTCTTCCTCTTTCCAACCAGAGCAATACCATAGTACTTTCCAAGACGAGCTGCAGGAATTTATTTCTAAAAAGGCGCAAGGAATTACTTTCGTTCCTAAATATTTCGAGAAAAAAACTACCTCCTCGGAGCAACTATTGGCCACTTTGGAGGCTAGCCTAAAACAGGCAAAGCAAGGCCGGGAACAAGCTTATGAAAGAACGTGAACAGGTTTTGCCCTTTCATATACCTCCCATGTTGGCAACCATGGCGCCACTGCCTACCAACGGCGGTGAATGGGGGTACGAATTCAAATGGGATGGAATACGCGCACTACTGTTTTGGGATGGCTCGCGAGTACGAATTGATAGCCGAAATCTTTTGAATATTACCGCACAGTATCCCGAATTCGAGGACTTAGGGCGCTGGCTGCCGGGCCAGTTTTGGGTTTTAGATGGAGAAATATTGGCCCTAGATTCCTGGGGACGTCCCAGTTTTGCTTTATTACAGCAACGAATGCATCTAGACGCCAACCGGGTTTCAAGAGTGGCGCACCGAGTGCCAGTTTGGTATTTTGTTTTTGATGTTTTGTATGCCGAGGGGCATTCGTTGCTAGAACTTCCTTTGCGCCAGCGCCGAACTATTTTAGAAGATTTGCCTTTTAGTCATAAAAAAACTCATTCGCAAACGCGAATTTCGCCACTTTTTTTTGCGGACGGCCATGCTTTATTACAAACTGCCAAGACCTTCGGATTAGAAGGAGTAGTGGCCAAACGATTAGACAGTAAATATCAGCCAGGATACCGCTCTCCTTATTGGCGAAAAACCAAATTGGTGAAAACTGAAGACCTGGTGATTGGTGGCTGGAGCCCACAAAAACAAAGTACTCGCCGTATTGGCGCTTTAGGATTGGGGTATTACGATAAACAAGGCCGATTTCGCTACGCGGGGTCAGTAGGAACCGGGTTCTCAGACCAAATGCACCAAAAATTAGTAGAGCTATTAAATATGGTAAAAGCTCAAAAGAGTCCTTTTTATCAAGCGGAGTTCCCAAAATTTATTCCAGTTAAACCGTGTTTAGTAATAAAAATTGAATACCGTCGATGGCCAAAAGGAGGACAAATTCAGCAAGCTTCTTTTAAAGGGTTACGCGGGGACAAACTTCCCAGCGAAATAGTACTGGAAAAAGAAGGGAGCGAATCGTGGCCCACCCCATCTGGACAGGAACGGTAAGTTTTGGACTGGTAGCAATTCCAGTATCCCTGGTTTCCGCAATCAAGCCAAGCCGAGTATCTTTTCATTTATTACACGACCATGATTTTGGCCGCCTGCGACGCGAAATGGTTTGTCCAGAGCATGAAACTGCCATTCCACCCGATCAGTGGGTGCGCGGTCACGAAGAGCAACCAGGCAAATACGTTACTATCTCCGCTGAGGAATTGAGAAGTATTGCTCCCAAACGCAGCCAAACCATAGAAATTCTCGATTTCGTTGATACTGAGCAAATACCTCCACCTTATTACAAAAAGGCTTATTACTTGCTTCCTTCCGGAGGAGGGGCATTGAAAGCCTACCGGTTGCTTGCTCAGGTCTTAAGCGAGCAAAACCGCGCTGGCATTGCCCAGTTCGTCATGCGGGAACGCGAACTTTTGGTTGCTATTCGAGCGATAGAAGAGATACTTTGCCTGTTTGCACTGTATTATTATAACGAAATTGCTATTAAGGAAAATTTGGTACCTGGCCCAATACAAATCGATCAATTTGGCGCCCCGGCTGATAAAGCTGTAGTAGATAGGAAAGGAATAGAAACCATAAAAAGATCCATTCAACAAATGTCTAGCCAAGAAGTGTTTGCATCGTTCCCCTGGGAGCAAATCGCCGATACTACCGGCGCCACCCAAGAGAAAAAGCTTAAAGACGCCGTTGAGCAGAAAAAACAATCGGGTGACGTAATACAAATTCCAGAATCAGCAGAAGATTTTTCCGAAGGAATAAGCGAGGAGACTTTAGACGAAGCAGGAGACCTTTTGCGTGTTCTTGAATTGCATTTGGAGCAAGAAAAAACACAGGAGAAACATTAATGAGCAAAATGTTTATCCGACTGGGAACAAGAGACTTGGTACTCAGCAACTTGGAAAAGATTTATTACCCGGCTGCCGGATATTTAAAAGCACAGGTATTAGACTATTATCGACAAATAGCTCCAGTATTGCTCCCTCATATTCGTAATCGACCTCTTACCATGAAACGGTATCCTGAGGGAACAGGTAATAATTTTTTTTTGAAAAGCGCGTTCCCCCAGGACGACCTGCCTGGATGCCAGTTGCACGAATAATATCGGAAAACAACGACCGTTATTCTTGTCTTATTGATGACCAAGCCGCGCTTTTATGGGTGGTAAATCTTGCTTCTTTAGAAATACACGTTCCCTTGTACCTGACGCAAGATCAACAACGTCCAACTATAATGGTATTCGACCTAGACCCGGGAATTCCCGCCGGCATTGTCGAATGCGTCTCGACAGCTTTAGAAATGCGCAAACTATTTCGAGCAATTGGGCTACAATCTTTTGTCAAAACTTCGGGACTAAAAGGAATGCACATATATGTTCCATTTAATACACCAGTTACTTTTAGCCAAACCAAAAGACTTGCCTACGTTATTGCGCGGGCAATGGAAAAAAAATTCCCCGACCGGGTGGTTAGCAGCATGCGCAAGGCACTGCGCCGTGGCAAAGTATTCATCGACTGGAGCCAAAACGATCAACACAAAACCACAGTAAGCGTGTATTCTCTGCGCGCGGGAGAACGACCAACAGTTTCTACCCCTGTTACCTGGGAAGAAATAGAAGATTTTCAGAATCATTCATTACAAACTTTGTCCTTTGAAGCACCAGAGGTTTTGCAACGAGTGAAAAACAGGGGCGATCTTTTTGCTTCGGTACTGGAATACAAGCAGCATTTCCCAAATTCCTTCTTTAAATGATCGCTCAAGTACCGCCGATATGGATGTAGCTAAGGGGCGTCCCCTCTTGTTCCCGCCCCTTCGTCAACCAAAGCGTGCAACGACAATCAGAATTTATGCGGTGTCAATTGCATTGCTAACTGGTCTAACAAATCCAACAAGGGCAAGGGCCATTTATCCATTATCGGCGCACCTCGATTATCATTGATGGGATCAAGCGCAGGTCGCTCATAATCACTCACCTCTCCCACGATAGCGCCTTCTCCTTGAGCGCCATGCCCTTTAGCGCCATTGCGAGCCTCGTTATCGGCGTCGAAGGTCTGCCCCAACAAGCCAGACGGTATCCGACCGTTATCGACACCGTTTTTTCCGGTGTTGACCGACATATTGATGTAAGCGTCGTCATGCACGGTTTGCTTAATGGTGTATCCTTCGCGAGTGGTTGTGGTCAGCTCCCCTTTTTCCAGTTTCGCGGTACCGCCGTCAGCCAATTGATAAAGTTTTCCCTCTTCCATGGACTGACCGTTGATGCTGGCGGTACCGTCCTTCCTGAAATTTACGTAGTCGCTGTTCATGCCTTCGCCGACTGTCACGCCGGTTTCACCCACTGCTGTAGCGCCTTCTGTTCCCCAAGCATCAAACCGACCGCGCACTTGGAGCCCCTGGTCAGACAGCAAGTCGTAGGTAGTGTTGGGTTTACCCTGAACATCATATTGCCCTCCATCGCCGCCAACAAAGTGCGGGTCGCCTTTAATGCTGCCGGTTTCATTAGCTGCAACCGGAGCGGCAGGTTGGAATTTAGGTGATTTATAGCAAGCGCTTTCTTGTTTTAAGCTTGGGAAATTGCTTTCCGAACCAGAAAATTGACTGCCAAATTGACTGTCATAATGATGTTTCCTTCCGGGCATAGAATCGAATCCATCGCCACCGTAATAATTGTTATTGTTATTGTTGTTATTGATAGTAACATTGTAAGAATTGTCGCCATCTTTCCCGAAAAGTGGCAACTGTGGCAACTGTGGCAACTGTGGTAACTGTGGCAACTGTGGCAACTGTGGTAACTGTGGTAATTTGGTTGGTTTAGGTAATTGGGGTAATTTCCAAGTCATTTTTTTCTCCTTCTCTATTAGTACTCAAGACAAGAATACTTGTTATTTTTTTTGGGCACTCGATACGATCCAATTATGCTCGATTCATGCCAACACATTTAGCAGACTTATAGGTCACCTATTTGATTGGCTTAAATAGCGATAGAAGATCAATTTGATCATGATTAATGCGATCAATCAGTACAGCTTTAAGTGAGCTGATCGCCTGCTTCGCAGTCATTGAAAATGATTGTTTGCGGCGTAAGTCAATTCGTCTCATAACACATACTGACGTTGGCTTAAGACTTGCTTATTGCTGTTTAAACTGGTGTTTGCCTAGCCACAAGAGATAATTTAGTGCGTAAATTAGTTCAGGACTTGATGACAATAGGCCCCATCACGTTTTAATAGTCATGAGTAAGTACCATGTCTACTCCTCCGCGATTGGCGTCACCGTATTGACTTTCCAGAGTAACTTTGGGAGTCAATTGATATTCGACTCGGACTTCATTCGCGTTTTCATTTTCTTGCTTAGCATTATTGTTGTTATTGTGATAGCCCACAAAAAGGTCATCAGTGACATACTTTCCAACTCTTACTGACTGATACTTTCTGTTTTGATCCAGTTCTACCTGCAAAACATCTGGTCGAAAGATATCTAGGGGCATTACATTGGCAATGGTTTTTCGTAAGCGGTCAGAAGCAAACGCCGATACTACCGAGGCAGCATTATCTCCAAAAGCTATTTGACCCGATCCACGTTTTAGTTCTGTTCTTCCGGTGGCCAGCAAAGTAGCAATTGCGGTTTCATCTAGCGTCGGTTCGCTGGAAAGCTCGATGCGAGGTTTTAGACCAGTTCCAAGTACCCGTACAGTCACCTCCACTTGCTCACGCGGTTCTTTGTAAACTGCTTGAATATTCAATTGCGGGTTATCAGGCTCACCTCCCGAAAACCAAGTAACTTTTCCGCTATCAATAGCGAAGGTGCGACTCATTACATCCACTCGACTTTGACCAGTTCCTCCCCGGCTGATATCAGGAAATAATTCTGCATTGCCCACCAGAACAGTTTTATTTCCCAAGTCTAGTTGCAAATCCGCCCCCAACTCAATACGTGCATCGTTAGATTTAATGGTAATGGCTCTCGGCGCTTGGATTCGAATAGATGCCTCGAAAGCGCTTTTGGTTTTAGGCTTCTTTATAAAACGAGCATTCAAGACCTTTGCTTTCTTTTCTTTTTTAGCATCATTTTTGGAAACAATAGTGATTTCTGGATTTTGTTCTAACGGCTGCAATGTCTTGGAACTAGTAGAAGGCAATTCTGCCAATAATTCTTGCAAACGAACGTTCATTGCGCCGTGTTGCCAATCAAACTGCCCGGTCCATTTTTCAGTTTTTCCAGAAAGAATTGCTAGCCTTTGACCGCTTACTACTAACGGAAATCTTTTCATTTTAAGATTCGCAGTAAGATTAAAGAGGTCTTTGCTGTTTGTACGGCTACCAGAAGCGTTCATCTCTAGCCATCCAGCGCCCGCCCGCACAAAGAGACGCTTTAAATCCAGGTGCTGGTCACTTACCACTAGTTCCATATTCACGTCGCGATAAAACCCGTGCTCGGGAACTACAAAGCTACCTTTGGTAAGAGAAATTTTCCCGTGAGGAATTGGTTCTCCCACAGTTCCGCTTATTGTTACCGAAGCCGATAATTGCCCACTCGTTTGCCTCATTACCGGTATTAAAGCCCCTAATACTCCTAAATCATAATTACTAGCCTGCAACTGCATTGAGAGAGGAGCTTTTTTCCATTCAATTCCTTTTAGAAACGAATTCCAGCCAAAATCTGCTTGAATTTCGGTATTTGCTTGCAATTGCCCGATTTCTTTTGCTCCTAAGCTGACTGAGGCTTTGCCTTTTCGATTTTGGTAATTAAGAATTGCTTGCAAGCTTCCCCAATTTTTGCCCTGAGACTGAAGCTGGGGAATGCGCATGTTGCCTTGAAGCCAGGGGGATTGAAGCGTTCCCCCCATGGTTACCTGAGCGGACACTTCCCCTTTCGCCGAATTCTGTAAAAAAGGAAGGGAGGCAAAAGAAATAGGTCCGACTTCAATTTTTCCTTCTATTGCTTTGTTTTGAAAGTTTCCCGCAATCAATTCATCCAAACTGGATTGAATGCTCGCGAAGGCCGAGACCCATGGCTTGGGCTGCCCTGTGCATTCGTTTAATCGCACTTGCAATTCAAAATTGCTTGGGTTGACCGCCAAGAGCCCCTTCCCTTCAATTTTCTGAATATCGCCCCACTGTCCGTCTTTAATTAACCAACTAATCTTCCCTTGAGGGTTGCCAGCGGTGCCTTTTATATTAGCCTCTATTGATGCCAATCCGCCAATTATTTGCGACGTCTTCATTGGAAAAAATGGTTTTGAAAGTTTTTCTATCGACAAATTTCCAGCGCTAAGCTGAACTTGCATAGGAATATTAAGTAAATCTTTTTTTAAAGCTGAGCCAAAAATCCACTCCCGCAGCGACCGATTCCCAGTAGCATGTAGTCTAAGTTGGCCCGCTAAACCCGAATTTAGCGCTACTTGCGCTTGTGTGTTATTAGCAATTTCGGCACTCCAATGAAGTTTACTTTTGGGTAAGCCCTCCATTTCGATTGCGGTAGCATTACCATGCATGTTAAGCCGAGGTTGTCCGAGAGTACCTTCAAGCTTTAAGTGAGCATCCACATTTCCGGTAGGAATGTGCGTATTGCCCAAAGCGACTTTCCATTGTTCTAACGAGATGCGAGTTAAATCCAACTGCCCGGAAACCGCAGTTTTTGACGAGGCATTCGTCCAATCCCAAGGAAGGTCGAGGTTAATTATGGCTTGCGCCATATTCTGTTGAATTTTACCTTCTGCAAATACCCGAGAGGCACTTTTTTTAATCTTCATGGTTCCGTTTAAATCACGGTAATTATTCATACCCAGATTGACCCATGACAAGGAAGCGTCTCCTTGAGGCCGAGATATATTTCCATAAATGCGCCCCTGTAGATTAACAATACCTTGTAATTTCCAATTTCTAGGAACTACTATTGAAGGAATACGCGCTAAATTAACCTTTTTTGCCAGAGTAGTAAGATTAATTTTGTTTCCCACCACTCCGCCCTTCACGCTTAGTAACTGTTCGCCAGATTTTAAAGAAAAATGGTCAGTCCAGAAACCATTTTGAAACCTGATCTGGGCAACCTGGGCAAGACTCCATTTAGAATCGGCGGTGGTAACTTGGAAGCTATTGATTCGGGCGCCTTGTAAATCATTGTCTAAATTTCCCTGCAACCCAACATTGATACGCGCTGCCCCCCGAGAGTGTACCTTCAACCATAGCCGCTTATGATTGGCTTGTACCCGAGCACCCAAATTCCGAAATGCCTTGCCATTAAGTTTGCCTTTTTCTACACTTAGCCGTGACCAAAAAGCCAAGGGATTGGAAATATCAGGCACCCCCCCTTGTAGATTTAGTCCTTGAGCAATTATGTCTTGCACTTGCAGGTTTTTCCATTTTCCATTAAACTCTGCTTTTGGTGAGTTTATTTTACCATTAACTCTAAAATTTAGAAAACCAGTACCCTTAAGCGTAGGAACAATATCGGTCAAGGCCATTTGATTGGCCTTAGAAGCTAGCATTTCCAAATTATGAGCTTGCAACAAAGCTTTCAAATCAAGTTGCCCGGCACCGGCATTTCCGTGTAGATAAATTCTACCGCCCGGAAGACCTAAAGAAATCTTGGGCGATATTATTTCATTTTGTAAAACAATTTGTCCTTTAAGCTCATTTATTCTTCCCTTCCCTATCAAGGATGGAGTAAAATCAAGAGTTACTTTCCCAGTACGTTCGGCGGATTTTTCTTTTTCTTCATATAAAGCATGAAGTGATCCGTTGATCTTAGTAGTGGGGACTTTTTCTATCCATTGGGAAAAGTCGAATTGGTTTAGCTTTATCAAAGATCGCGCCTGCAAAGGTTGAAAGCCTATTTCTGCATTCAAAGATAAGCGACTTTCCTGGGAAATGTCGTCCGTCTTTCCCAACCATAAAGATGCCTGTAAAGATGCTTGGGAGAAATGGGATTGAATACTCCCCGCCATTACCAAATCCTGTTTCCAAGCAATGCTAGGAACTAATTCTGCAATATCTGGGCGAGCTATGCGTAATTCTTCCAGCTTTCCTTTCCACTCCCCTTCTTCCCAATTACCACTGAGCGCAATAAGCGATTGCCGAAATTGTAATTTACTTCGCTCTAAAGAAACGGTTTGCTTACGCAAATTAGATTCAACCGCCAAATCAAGAGCAATTGGACCTTTTTGAATTCCGCTCAAATGACCAGTCAAGGACAGCTCTGCTCTACTTTTTTCATCATATTTCCATGAGCCGGACACTACTCCGTCACCAAGATTTATGGTCTTCGTATTCTCGCCCGGACTGGCTTTAGGTTGTACATGAGCCTGCAGCCCGGTAATCTCAATTTTGTCGCAGTAAACAGGCCAAGCAACGCCAGAAAAAGATGGCGAGCGGGAAGGCTCTGACTGGGCTCTTGATTTGGTAGCTTGTGAAAAACTCCATCCCCTATCCTCTTCAATCATCTCCAAATGAACGTCTTTTATGCGCAATTTGTTTATACGCACCTGAGAGCGGAGAAGTCGCACCAAGCTAATGTTTAATTGCAGGGAGTCTACGCTTGCCACCTTCACACCCGTGGGGTCGCTAAGCCTAATTCCTTGAAGTTCAAGTTCTCCCCATTGGTGCAAATGCAGTTGCTTGATTTCCAAATGACCGCTTATCTGGTCATTAATTTTTTGTAAAATCACTTGCCGCAAGCGCTCTTCTCCTGCAGACGAGTACAAGTAGAAGACTCCGGCCCCGACCAGACCGAACAAACCTAATCCTAAGGCTGCCACCACCAACCAGATAGCCCGACGAGATCCCACTTCTTCTCCATGTAAATTTAAGGCAACTGCCTTTAGTTCGCTTAAGGCAACATTACTTAGGCTATCGCAAATTCCTCTTCAAGATAGGAAACTATCTAGGGTTTCCAATTCAAGCCAGATGGGAATAGAAGAAATCAAAGAGTTTTTGGAACGGGTATCTAAGGCATGTCCCTATATCCGACATCGCCACTCCGTCATTCCCGCCTTCGCGGGAATGACGGAGGGCGTGGTGCTGGATATGGGGACACGCCCTAGTAGAAACAAGCAATGTCGAAGAGCTATTAAACAAGTGTTTTCCAAGGTGCGGCTAGCACTCTGCCGCAACTCTTTGGTGAATATTTGTGTTAAGGGGTTCCGGGACTCGGAGGTGTTCCTGTTTGCATACTTGTGCAATCAAGTTTTTGACCCAATTGATCGGCAGCCATGCGAATTTGTGTAACGTCTTCTTGAATGGTTGCTCTAGCCTGGGCCAACGTAGCGTTGTCAGGGATATCCTGGGCAGATTTTTCTAGCTCATCGACCATATTTTCAAGATTTTCCGCTTGCGGCTTGGCATAGCTTTTAGCGGAATCCATGAACTTGTCGTAGGTTTCACCGACCTGGTTCTGGGCTTGTTTCAACTCTCCAACTGTGGATTGGGGTCCTATGCGAGCCAGATTATTTACCGCCATATCCAGTTCAGTTAAATTGTTGCATACTTCGGCTCTGCTTGCGGCCGCATAAGAGGCACTGGCTAAACAGGACACTGCTGCTATCGATATTAAGAGTGACCAAGTTTGACGTTTCATCCGCTCCCCTCCCTTTCATAGCGCACTTTGCTTAGTAATTCACGCAGTCATCTACCTAATAGGCATACGCAAAGCGTAGGTATTAAATAGCAAAATGCAACGTTGGTGACCTAAATCAAAAGCGCATGTAGAGCTAGTAGTCAGCCTGGTTAGCCGGTAGACTACGCCGTAGGAATCAAGTATCTCACTTCTTGAACGAGCTAGCTAAGATAAGCGCAAACACGAGAAAAACATCATGAGCATAACAAGATACAATGATGCAGCAACTAACTTACAAAGAATATTTAGAGGCGCACAAACCAGAAAAAAGATAACAATTAAATCAATCGGGTCTGGTGTGATTCATACTAAAATCCATGGAGGCGAAGATACTTTTGATCGAGTGGGAATTAATATAGATCCTATTCGAGACAAAAATAACAAGGTCGTTTCTCGAACACTCAATATTTTATCAGCCGATCCCCAACTCTATTCTATAAGCATGGTTGGGGGAAACAAAGTATTCAACCCCATTTCTTCAAACAATAAAAGCCGCAAGGAATTAATAGGAAATTCTTCGTGTAACATTTTTATTACTGGAGGGAATTTCAACACTTTAAACTCTGGTAAAACATTTGAGGGTCATCCACCATATAGACCTATTGGCCCTACAAAAACTAAACAAGCAGATGTATTCATTCCTACCCCCGAAGAAAACAAGTCAGACTACGCGCAAATTTTTGGCGACGATGGTTCTTATATTAGTGTCGCTCCAGCCCTAAGTAAGGCGGGTAAAAGTTTATTTTCTAAATCAAAGCTAAATGAATCTAAATATAATTACGAGACTATTCGGCAAGGCAAGGCGCCAATGTATCCAGGCCTCTTATACCATGCCAGCGATCCTAACCCTCGGGCAGCATACAGTGCTCCCGAATCTCCCCCTGAATCTTCCGAGGACGAGCCGGGTACTTCCACCAAGGCAAACCTTATTTCCACCGCTAAACAAGACCGAATTCGTTTAGCAGTTGTCACTAGCGTTCAACCGCGCGGTTCTAGCAATGACGGTTTGCGACTGGATGAGATGGCCAATGTGATGGCTAGAATCTCCCAAATGGATGAGCATTCGGGAACTTCCTATAATCTCGACGGCGGTGGTTCAGTAGTTATGGGCGTAACCGACCAGGATGGCAACCTTACCTTCCACCGATCTCAGACGCCAGGAGGACGAGCGATTTCCACCATGCTAACAGTGGTACAAAAATCGCTCCATAGGACAAAGTAAGAAGATTATTAAAATCGACTTAAAATTCTACATTACCGCAATCCAAGTTTCTGTATGCCGAAAGATCTGCCATCGGCTGACCGCTTGTCAGATCGCGATAGAGATGACTCTCACTTGCGGCGACCAGATCCGCTCTGGCGGACAGTTTCACGCTCTTACTGAAAAGACACCGTATCCTAGCGAACGCAACAATCTAGTCCTTAAGAGATCAATTTGTTCACTTAGCAATTCTACAGGCTTGATCCATTTGATCCTGGATCAAGTTGTTCCAAGTATGAAATGTTTCGAGGCATCTGGCCCTAACTACAGTAGACAACTAATGATTTCAGGCAAAAAAGGTTAAAAACAACCCATTAAAGTTACCGTCACAGTCCTGGCATGTAGCTTGCTATTAATAGCCAATGCATACACGACGAAACAACAACACAACAAGAAGGGTTAAGGATAAAGACATGAAAAAGATCACTGCATTGGCAATTGGCATTTTGTTGGTAAGCACTTCCGCTGTATACGCTCAGTCTTCGGTTCAAGGCAAAGTAACTAATAACGCCAAGGTTAAAAACGGGCTAAATATGTCAGGAGGCAAGAATTCCACTGCTAATATGGCCTCCATAACCATGAAAAATTCGTCAGTGAAGGGATCGGTTACCAACAACGCAAAAGTAAGTAATGGAAAAAACATGGCCATGGGCAAAAATGCCACAGCCAACATGGCTTCCATTACAATGAACAATGCAAAAATACAAGGCAAAATAACTAATAACGCCAAGGTTAAAAATGGACTGAATATGGCCATGGGTAAAAATGCAACTGCTAATATGGCTTCTGTAACCATTAAAAATTCATCCGTAAAAGGAGTAATTACCAACAACGCTAATGTGAGCAACGGAAAAAACATGGCCATGGGCAAAAATTCAACTGCCAATATGGCTTCCATTACAATGGAATAAATCAAATCGGGCAGCATTCAATGAACTATTTGATTGCTGCCTTTTTCAAGCATAAGCAAATATTATTTAGCCTGGTTCTTCAGCAAAATATAATGACATATACACTTTTAGCAACCGCAAAGAAGGTGTAGCCGTGAAAGTCATAACAGAAAACCAAAAGTTGCGCACAATATGTCTTTTACTTGCTGCGTCTTTTTTGGTGTCGTGTGCTTCCATAGATCCAGCAACGGTGGACGTTGAAATTGTAAAGACACATCCCATACCTAAAATCACTGATTATACCCAGACACTTATGGACTTGGGTTTAATGTCAGAAATTTATGACACTCGCACATTAAAAATCCAAAGCATACCCATTAGCGATAATACTGGCACTTCGTACCCAACCGAAGGGGAAGTGCCCAAAGATATTTCAGAAATGGTTAAAAGCGCGTTAAACAGCGTAGGAGGCAACTTAATTTATATTCCCTACGATCCAAGCTTTATACAGAATCAGGTAGTCACTGGGTATTCGAATTTCCAAAACAAATTTGTACCCGATGTAGTTATCAGCGGAGGAATAACCGAATTTGACCGCGGGCTGGAGACTAGAGAAGCCGGCACCGATGTCAGCTCCCAATTGGAAATTGAAGGTCTGCCAGATTATCTTCCTGGTCTAAAGAAACAAGTACCCTACCCTTCAAAAAATTTGAACTTTAGGTATGGCGGAAACAAACAAACCGGCCTCGCGAGAATTACTCTAGATTTTAATATGCTAGATTTCCAAACCATGGCCGGAATTCCAAGAATGACTACTGTTAATTCAATTGAAGTGCAAAAAGGCGCGGGCGAACAAGAGCTGGGCATAAGCATTTTTGCCCAAGCATTTGGAAGAAAAGGGAAAATTAAAAAAGTCCAAGGAAGACATGCCGCTATAAGACTTCTAGTTGAAATCAGCATGATTCAGATGATTGGGAGACAACTAATATTACCATATTGGAAATTACTAGATAACGATGCCCTGCCAGATAGAATTGTATTGGATTCGGCATCCGCATTCTTTCATGACCTGAATGACAACCAGAGAATAGCCTTCACACAACAGCAGCTTTTTCTTCATGGGTATGACATTCAAATTAACGGCTTGGTCGATAAGGAATCCGCGGCAGCCTTACGGTCCTTTTTTAAGACCGACACTCCACCAGACATAACCAATTTCGATAATTTTGTAAAAATATGGGCTTCTATTCCTATTACCAAAAAAACTCTGCATAGAAGGCGTCTTTTGCGTAGCCTTCAGGAGGAACAAGCTGCCCTTGAACAGCAGAAACAGCAGCAAAAGCAAGCTTTTGAACAAAGGCGAAAACGCCAGATTGCCTCCGTGGCTCTTAAATCAAATCAGGATTCAGTAGAAAATTTACTTAAAATACTGGAGCAGAAAAAAAGAGAACAATTGCTCAGACTTCTTGAAGAAAAGAAATGAGCCAGAAATTATCGTTGTTTTCTTTAAGTATTCACGGGAGTAAGAGACATGACTAGATTAGCCATTTGTAAAGCAATCAAAGAAGACATGCCTGATTTCAGCGCCGCCAACAAAAAGAACAATATCGATGACTCTTTAAATGAAAACGAGGAAACATTCATTAAAGACGAAACGCTTTGTATTGACTCAAACCAAAACCAAATAGAGAAGTCATACATAAATCATAGACTAATAGCGTTATCCGGAACTGCGACCAACAAAGCGTATATCATAAATCTTCCAAAAATGTTGATTGGAAGAGACCAGAGAGCGCATATACGGGTTGACGAGAAATCGGTTTCTTCGTGCCATGCCATGATATGCGTCAAAGACAAGGAATGCACCATAAAGGATCTTAACAGCAGAAATGGCACCATAGTAAATGGTTGCAGCCTAAAAAATTCGCTAAAACTCAAAGATGGGGATAAAATTCGGATTGGCAGCCTGCTATTTATATTCGCCAGCGGAAATTTAGGGCATTCATTCTGGCCTGTAGAGCATTCATGGAAAAACATTATCATCAAAGGCTTGGCAATTACCGGCATCATTGTTTTAGCAATTCTTGTCGCCATTATTCGAATTACCAGCAGTCCCCAAACCGCATCATCGGCTAAAATGGAAAATTCTAATGCAAAATCCATCCAAACTGGCACAAATCAGCAAGTGGAATCCTCCTCGCAAAACGAGCAAGAGGAGCAATCGATCTCTCCAGATGTAGAAGGCCTGCAGCTTGCGGAAAAGGCGCTACGTTCCTACGTAAATGGCGATATCACGTTATCGGTCGAGTTGCTGGAAAAAACATCGCAGCTTAATCTGTCAGATAGCAGCCCGTTAAAAGCCAAAGTCCTCACAATTAGAGCCAAGATCATGAAAATTCATGATCTTTACCATGAAGGACTGCGACAATATCAGAAAAAGAACATAAACCAAGCTATAGAAACCTGGTCAGAAGCTCTAAGAGCTGATCGAGAAATAGTGGGACAAGAAAGCAGTTATTTTGCCGGCGAAATTGCAAATTATACTGGAAATATATTTCATCAAATGGCCTTGCAAGCGTACAAAAATGGGGACATTAAACAAGCACAGGAAATATGTTCGCAAGCATTCAGAGCCCAGCCAAACAATGAAGGCTGTCATAAAATTATGAATGCCATCCCTGCCGCTAAGAATGTTTCATTAAATTAACCCGAAAATCAGGCACACAACCATGAAAACAACTAAAAAACATACAGGCCGAATATCTTTATGGATGCCAATAATATTTTTGTGTCCCTGTCTAATCTATGGCTGCGCCGCTCATTTTCAAACAGTTAAAGCGCCTGAGAACAGGGCGATTGTCTATGTCTACAAGCCAAAGAAATTCTTTAGCGATTCCGATTATGCGGTTAATGCCAATGGCTTCAGAATAAATACACTGCATAATGGCGGCTATTTTGTTTACTTTGCCAAACCAGGTCGGATTCAACTTTCGGCCGGTTCCGAAATCACCAGTTACGTCACGTTTGATGTCGAAGCTGGTCATACCTACTATGTTATGGGAACCGTAAGATCAGGCAGTGCAGTTCAGCGGCCGTACCTTCAATTGGTTTCAACCGAGACCGGAAAAAATGAAATTGCATTATGCAAGCAAATTGGGAACGTAAATGCCAATGTTTCCGCACAATAAAACTAATGAAGAGGAATGTGCTAAAATGCTACCTTTTATAAAAATTGTTTTGTTGACAACAAGTTTCTTGTTAACCACATCGCTGGTCTATGCAGAATCTAAAACGACTGGCATTATAACAAATAACGCTAAAGATAAGAGCAGTCATGTAAATACCGCTATAGGCAACCACAACAAGGCAAGTTTAAATTCAGTTGTTATGAAAAACAGTAAGGCCATGGGCATTATTGTTAATACCGCCAACAGCAAAAGCAAAGTGAATGTCTCCATAGGGGAAAGCAATCAGGCCAACGTCAGTTCCACCGCTATTAAAAACAGTAAGGCGAATGGCGCTGTAATTAACACCTCTAATGGAAAGAGATTGGTGAACATAGCCATTGGAAAAAACAATAGAGCAAACCTGGGTTCATCAAACATGAGTGGCAGCGATTTTAGCGGAGCGATGGTTAACACAATCAATGGAAACATTATGACTAACGTCTCCATCGGCAAAGACAACCAAGCCAGCATGGGGGCTATTAGCTCGGAAACAAGCGACACAAAGGGCGCCTTAATCAATACCTCGGTAGGCCAAGTCATGACCAATGTCTCTATCGGTGAAGACAATCAAGCAAATCTGGGGGCTATTAACTCGGAAACAAGCGATGTCAAGGGCGCCTTAATCAATACCGCGGTAGGTCAAGTCATGACCAACGTCTCTATTGGTAAAGACAATCAAGCCAATCTGGGCGCTATTAGCTCGGAAACAAGCAATGTAAAGGGCGCTTTAATCAATACCGCGGTAGGCCAAGTCATGACCAACCTGGCTATTGGCAATGAAGCGACCGCTAATATCGCTTCAGTCAACATGAATAATAATAGCATCCTAACCGGAACGGCTATCAATACCGCGGCTGGAGGTATGCTAAACAACCTAGCAATTGGAAATAATTCCAGTGCAAATATCGCATCTACGAGCATGAACAATAGCAGTTTAAGCGGAACAGTTATCAATACCGCCGCTGGAGGCATGCTTAATAACCTGGCCATTGGAAGTAACACCAGCGCCAACATTGCTTCTATGAGCATGAACAACAGCAATTCAAGTGGAACAGTTATCAATACCGCCGCTGGAGGCGTGCTTAACAACCTGGCCGTTGGAAGCAATACGACAGCCAATCTAGCGTCTGTAAGTATGAATAACAGTAGAGTAAGTGGGAATGTTGTTAACTTAGTAGTAGCAGGGATAGCTAATAACGCCGCCGTCGGTTCCAATTCAGAGGCCAATCTTGGCGCGGTAAGTCTAACCAATGGAAGCTGCGGTAGTGTTGTTAATTCGGCCTCCGGAGGATTAGTAACTAACCTGGCACTTGGCTCCAACTCATCTGCGAACAATGGCTCGGTTATGATAAAAGGTGGCTCTGTTGGGAATGTTGTCAATTACTCCGGAAGCGGTCTATTTATCAATGACAAGGATTTATCTTTTTTTAGTGGTGGACAGAACACGAATATTGCCTTTGGAGGTACAACCTCTAGCAAAGATTCGGTCGTTGTGAAGTAAATGACTTGCACTCATGGGCGGATTACAAAATTAGGAAATGACATTTTTAACAAGGATGACCAATGACACTTTACTCTTATGTTCTTTTTAAAAGTTTCGTCAAACCAACCACGATTGCGTCAGCATTGTTTGCAATAACCACAACCACCGCCAGTCTTCTTTGCATGCCGATTTGCAAGGCCGAAAGCGATCTTGATGACAATGTTGCAACATTCAAAGGCGATCCCATTTCCAAATGGGATAATCTTGAAAAAAAATCAGTCAATATTAACTTTATTATAGTGGAAGCATTAGGTGGAATCAAACTACCCAACAAAGACAAAATAGTAAACAGTGTTGTGGTTGGTCCGGGTTCTAGCACCGGGGATATATACAATATTCATATAAACAGTGGGGGTACCACAACGTCAACCAACAAAACCAAAGAAAACGAAACCAAGGATAATAAAAGCAAAAAGCAAGTCAAAATGTGACCTTCGACCGATAACGAGGATTTTACTGCCATGACAAAAAACAAACTATGGACAGACAAACTAAAATTTTTTTTATTAGGAGTATTAACAATTACTAGCATTATTTTACTAACCGGCATGAGCAATAGCAGCAATCCCGCTCCACACTACGGGAGGTTTCAGATCTCGGCATGGGGAACAGCTTTTGGTGATTTTTCCGGAGGATACGGAGCATTCATTGTTGATACAGCGACCGGCGAAACCAAAACTGCTTACATGTATATCTACGGAAAATCAGACGATAAAGCCAAAAGCATATCAGAAGACAATCTCGGAAAACCTTTTTATGAAATCAAATAATCAGTAACTATTAGCACCAGCTACTTCGCCTGCAAATTGTTTGCAGTCTTTCGTTCAAGAAAGAATGAGGCATTGAATAGTTACATGATTACATCAAGCATTATCAATTATTGATATTGCCAGCCTTGGGAGACATAAATGAAAACAAGCTTAGTCTTTATTTGTCTATTATTTGTTATGGGACTTTGCCAAGTGTGCATGGCGCACGATTGCAGCCACAAGATACCTTGTACTGAAGAAAGCGGTGTGAACCATATGGAAAAACGTCAGGTCAGTTCTTTTAAGTCCATTAGCATCGATGGTTCATTTGTTGCCACTATTGCTTGCGGCAAAAACTATGCCGTAGAAATAACTGGCGATAAAAATATATTGCCAAATATTTCCACCGAGGTTCGGAATCAAAAACTATCAGTTTATTTTAAAAAGTCGCTTTGCACAACCAAAGACATCAAAATATCTATTTCCGCACCTGACATTGTAAAATTGGACGCCTCGGGTTCTAACACTATTCACATGAAGGGCATTGAAAATCAAAAAATGTCTATCAACCTTGATGGCGCGGGAGAATTAAATATATCTGGAAAGACAAAAAAGTTGTCCGCTACCTTGTCCGGCTCAAATAATTTTAACGCAAAGAATCTAAAATCCGAGACAACCAGCATTTCGATCGCCGGTTCAAGCGATGCAACAGTCTATGCATCCGATTATTTGAAAGCTGAAATCGGCGGAGTCGGAAACATAGTATATTATGGAAATCCAAAGACCATAAAAAGAAATGTTTTCGGCATTGGAGAAATAAGCAGTGCGAATCTGCAGTAACACAAGCAGTCCGGTTACATTCAAACATTAAGGAATTCCCCCACTTTGTTTCACTCACGAACAATGCCGTCAATCCAAGCAAATAGTTCGTCCAGGTCATAGCCACCGCCGTGTGAGCGATCCCACGACAAAGCAAAATCTACAGCGTAGCCTCGGTTTTTCAGCATAGTGGCGAGAATTACCGGCACCGCCAAGGGGGTGTCGCGATCCAGCGTGCCCTGGCGAATACGCCAGTGTTTCGCGGTGGTTACACTCTGCACGCCGATGTAGCCAAGCGGATTCATCATTGCCACCACTTTTTTCTCGGCACTGGTCGTTTCCGTCATGGTGCTAGCTATTGCCGAGACGGTGAAATTAGTGAAGTGCCGGGCGTCAACCATAGAAGAACCGAACAAGCTATTCTCACCAGAACCAAGATCCAGGGCGTCAAAAGCTGGCGGTTTTTTTACACGATTGATGAAACGCACGTAGGCCCGGAAATCGATGCCCCTAACCTTACCACCGCTAATGGTCAGCCAGGTACGGTCGGAAAGATCCCGACCAGCATCTAGCGCCCCCTGGCCAGAAACCATGACCATGCCTGCGACCAAATCCTGAAACGGCCCGGAGCCATCGCTATTCATAGTTAGCCACTGTCCCGCAGCATCACGCAGGCCAAGACTGTTAAGATATGATGGAAACAGAGCGGCTAGTTTTCTTGATACGGCGATTTCATGGACGCTTAGAAAGCCTTTCACCTCCTTACGCTCCACATGCCAGTCAACCATCCGACCGAAAACCATTTTCTTGTAGTCATTCACCCCCTGAAACTGCCATTCATAGGCCATGTCGGCATGTTCGAGATCAGTAACCGGGGAGTAGCAAGACGCAGCAAAGACATCATCGCGCTCTTCGGCAGCGCCTAGCGACCGCAAATAGGACTCGTAATCTGGACTGTTACCGGTTACACCAAGCAGAGCAGCGAATGCACCGCCAGCGCTGGCGCCATTGGCAATAATCTTCTCGGCATCGCCGGGCATGCGGCGGTCATGGTGGCGCAAAAAGCGAACTGCCGCCTTGAGATCAACGATGCCGGCCGGAGCCTTGCCAAGGTAGCGACCTTTCCCGTCCTTAGTAGTACGTCCACGCGCACCGGGTGCGGCAACCACGTATCCTTTCGACAAGGCGACTAGCGCGGCGTTGGTACCACCTTCGCGGCCCTGCCCCGGACGATCCGGCTTGCCAGGCATGTACCCGCCAACTGTGTATGGCAGGAAGATGGGAGCAGTTTTTGCCGTATAGCCGCCCAAGGATTTGCCTTGGTAGTATTCGACTGGAACATAAATATTCATGCGCTGATAGGCCAGGTCCACAGGGCGAGCGACATAGACAATGCCCTCATAAGCACGAAAGACCACCGGCCGGCCGTCAAGCTGTAAGGTTCGTACAGTATACGCATCAACGTCAAACTCAAGGTCAGGGTCAAGGTCAACCGATTGTTTGTTGGGTTCTGCATGCTGAACCAGCACATTCGTGCATGACTGGATAAGAAGCAGGGTCAGCACGGTCAAGACCAAAAGCAGAGGATTTTTCCTGTGCATTGTATTTCCTTCATAGTTGTTGTTTAGGCAGGTGTTGGCGGGGTCACAAACAGAGCGCTGCTGCTTAGGCGGCTATCTTTCCTGCCAGCCTAAGCTCGCCTCATTCACGCATTCCTGATATCGCAACAAAAGCTGTACAACGAGCATATTTTGGCAACGCTCGAATTGTACTTTGCGTACAATCTTTCTCCGATTTCACACAAAGTACGATCAGCTTTCGAGAATACAGTTACCCCTATCGCAAACACCAGTGCAATAACCACAATCGCCACCACACCCATCGTCGCCGCACGTTTTTCCTTCGCAAGAAGGAACGCAATCACATTTGTACTCACAAACTGAACTGACTTCCATCACGCACAGCGAGTCCCAGGCATTACTGCAGCAGAATTTGTCGATTGCACAAACGTTGGAAACGCACTTGTCACAATCAATACTGAGCTTTGGCCCAGTTGAGCAGAGGGGGTGAGAACAGGTTCCGCCAGCACATTTACCGCTTGCATCGCACTTCTGGCTTCCCGAACACGAACCGCAAGAGCCTCCGCAACCATCGCTGCCGCACATTTTTCCATCACAATCTGGAGTGCAAGCAACAACCGTTAACGATGCATCTTGGCTTATTACCGAGTTAGATGCAGAATCACTTACTACAACATCATATTTCCCCTCATCACTATATGATACGGCGCTTATGGTATAAGAAGCAGAAGTTGCTTCTGCAATCACGTCACCATTTTTACGCCACGCATAGGTATAAGGGGTTGTACCGCCCGAGCCAACGACTTTGAATGTTGCTGGCATACCTAATGCCGCAGTAACACTCTGCGGATGGCTATCGATTGACAATTTTTGGTCTGTAGACCAATCAATGTTCATCGATTCGAAAATATTCATGTCAAACACAAAGAGGTTAGAGTAGGTCGTTACCGCGTCATAATTAATTCTTTGCGCCAACCTAAAAAGATTATTCGGGCGCAAATTAGTGACGCCCCAACTGTTGGCCACAATCCAATAGTGATTCCCTGGATTTGAATCGGTGTCGTCATAACCAACAATGGTGACAAGATGACCGCCGCCGCCGGTTGTGTATTCCATTCCAGCATAAACATCGGGGTTCCACAAAACTGACTCTGATTCATTGTCCCAATAATTTTGGAAATCATCCCATGCAACTTTGTTGGGCAAAAGAAAGCTATAAGTAACCGGGCGATTTTGATTTAAAATGTTTTTTATATTATCAATGGCGGCCTGCTGACCTACCCCCGTGGTGACGATATTGACTGGCGCTATCGATGTAATACTATAGTTTGGAAAGGTAGCTATGCTGGAACCACGTACCTTGCTTTTTCCGGCCTCGCAAAATAGTTTGGCGTCGGCAAAAGCGGCATTATCATTAGTCATCGGCACGAAAAACTTTTTATCCTGATACCATTCAGTGAATTGGATAAGATCTCCACCACAACAAGCCCAGCCACTATCACCCAAGTAGTTCGACCCAAAATACTGCACAGAAAGAGCATCCTTTATTCCATGCACCCCTAAAATAATTTCGGCAGCAGCGGTCGAACCCCAAACCCAACAATTGCCGCAATTACCCTGAATACGATCCTTGGCAGGATATGATAAGTAAGGAAGTAAATTAACCGAAGTTGCCACGCCTGCCGCTTTCGCGGATTTCAACCATTTGCGTACATCGGAATCAAAGTTTGCAGGCGCAATTTTAGCACGTCGGGCTTGCCATTGTTTTATTTCATCGCCACTCAGATGCATTATGGCATGAGAGGAAGAACCCAGCGACATTGGGCGCACGTCTTTATTGGCGGCTTGTTGGGGATCATTAGAGATATTCTCGCTACTACATGCGAAAAGCCATAAGAAAGAATACAAAAACAGTCGGCGCATTGAAGTTCTCCAGACAACAGAAGAGTTGCCTCTGCCATTAAAATGAGCGCATCGTTTTTTTATGATTCCGATATATGCAAACATGGCGTTTCAAAAATTTTTTCGAGTTGAGGAAAGTCTTTGGTTAGGATTTTCGGGAGCGGAGCCAAAAAGTTGCCAAAAAAAAGACCTGGCTTAGCGATCCGGCAACTTAATCTTGTTTATTTCTGAGGACTTTGTGGCACAATCACCAGCATGACTAATATCTTATTTGCCTCCGTTTCCGAGCATTCTACCAAGCAGGAGAGACTTACAGCGCTTGAGTCATTGCTTAGGTCATTTGATTTCTTTCCGGCAATTGTCGAAGGCGACAAGACTGCGATAAAAACGCATTTTGGCGAGGAAAAGAACACCACTCATATAGCGCCAAATTTACTCGCAGTTGCCGTGCAAAAAGTGCGCCAGACAGGAGGCGTTCCTTTTGTTACCGAAACCGCAACCTTGTACAAAGGGGCTCGTTCTGATGCAATTGCTCATCTGGGCCTTGCTCAGGCACATGGATTCACCTATGACGCCCTGGGGTGTCCGATAATTTTGGCCGACGGTCTTCGTGGCGACTCGGAAATGGAAGTAAAAATAGCCGATGGAGAATTGTTTGCTTCGGTAAATATCGCTCGGGATATTGTTGCTTCCGACGCACTAGTAGTTTTGTCTCACGCAACTGGTCATATAGTGACGGGGGCAGGGGCATGCATAAAGAACTTGGGAATGGGGTGCGCTAGCCGTAAAGGAAAGCGGGCTCAGCACTGCTCTATGAAGCCGCAAATTATCGGTCAGCAATGTGTTTCCTGCGGTACGTGTATTCGTTGGTGTCCAGAAAATGCTATTGCGGAAACTAACGATGGAGTAATCGTAATTGATAGCGATCGCTGCATTGGTTGCGGCGAATGTTTGGCTGTTTGCCGTTCCGATGCGGTAAGTATCGATTGGGGTACCGATTCGGCGATTGTTCAAAAACGCATGGCCGAATATGCATTGGGCGCAATACTAGGCAAGCGAGAAAAATGCATTTATATAAATGCGCTTATTGATATGACCACCGAGTGTGACTGCATGGGAAAACGCCAGCATCCAGTGATTGGCGACATTGGATTTCTTTTATCTACCGATCCAGTAGCAATTGATCAGGCAACATTTGACTTGACCGCTCAAAAATCGGGTAAAAGTTTAGCGGAGATTAGCTTTCCACACCTCGACGCGAGCATCCAGCTTTCCCACGGCGAAAAAATCGGCCTGGGAAAATGCGCTTACACCCTAACGACCGTCTGACATGTTTAAAAGGCTGGCTGTCTAGTAGTAGATTTTCCGCCGGAAAAAACGCGGAAATTGAGAGATACAAACCTAACGGGGAGATCCTAATGAAAAAACTGGTGCTTTTTACGATTGCCTTGCTCGTAGCTTGCTTGACCATGGGAGCAACAGCGGTTGCGGAAGATCTTGCAATTGTTAAGAAAAATGGCAAAATCAAATTCGCCATGAGTGGGCAATATCCCCCCTTTAATTTTGTTGATGAACAAAACCAATTGACAGGCTTTGATGTAGAGATAAGCAAAGAAATAGCTAAACGTCTTGGCGTCACTGCAGAGCCTCTGAGCACGGCATGGGATGGAATAATTGCTGGCCTTCTTGCTAAAAAATACGAACTCATTTGTGGAAGCATGGCAATCACCGAAGAACGACTTAAATCCATAGACTTTTCCGATCCCTATTATCGTTCCGGCGCCCAACTTTTTGTAAAAAAAGGCTCTCCAGTTAAATCAGTCAGAGACCTAAAAGGAAAAAAAGTTGGCGTAACACTCGGCACAACTTACGAAACGTGGGTTAGAAAAAATGTAACCACCGCAAATGTGCGAACGTACAAAGGAGTGCCAGATATGATCCTGGAAATCTCTACTGGCCGCATCGACGGATTTATCACCGATAAAATTGTCGGCGCACTTGCTATAAAAAACAATGGAGCCCCTATTAAGCTAGCAGGAGATCTACTCTACGAAGAAAAGCTCGGCATTGCCATGCGCAAGGGCAATCCTAAACTGAAAGCTGCTATTAACAAAGAACTAGCCAAAATGAAGAAAGACGGTATTTATCATAAAATTTCCATGAAATGGCTGGGGATTGATGTCCGCTAAGGACATTGTCTTCAAGTTTCGTAGTAAAAGTACTTTTGGCCAGGCACAATGCAAAGGAATGAATATTGGACTGGAATATCATATTTCATTATTTCCCCTTTTTGGCAAAAGCAGCTCTGATAACCCTGGAACTATCCGTTGTGTCACTGATACTTGGAACAGCATTCGGATTGTCTGCTGCATTGTGCAAATTAGGCAGCAATCCAGTGTTCCGGGGAGTGGCTTCTTTTTATGTATGGATAATTAGGTCTACCCCACTTTTGGTACAGCTTTTCATTATTTACTTCGGCCTACCACAGATAGGAATTGACCTGGGACCGTTTATGTCGGGTGTACTGGGTCTGGGACTTAATGTCGGAGCATATAATGCCGAAACTATTCGCGGAGGTATCCTTTCGATACCCATTGGACAGACTGAAGCTGCTCGCTCATTGGGAATGAGCAAAGCTCTAACCATGCGCAGAATTATTTTACCGCAGGCATTGCGCAACATTATACCACCATTGGGCAATAATTTTATTATTCTTATTAAGGACACCTCTCTGGTGTCTACCATTACATTAGTAGAGTTGACCCTGACTGCCCAACGATTTATTGGGTCAACTTATAAGCCTTTCGAAATGTATGTAATGGCAGCCGTCCTTTATGCTGTACTAACTTCCACGGCCAGCCTTCTTCTGGGAAAACTGGAAAAACGAACCAATAAGGGTATCGAAAAATGCAACTCGCAAAAAATCAGCAACTCTCGACTCCCATGGTCCGCATCAAAAATCTGCAGAAAAACTTCGGAAGTGTTACCGTCCTCCAAGGAATAGATCTGGAAATAACTGAGGGTCAAGTCCTGGTCATCATTGGCCCCAGCGGATCTGGCAAAAGCACATTGCTACGCTGCGTTAATCATCTAGAAACGCCTTCTGGTGGAGAAATTTGGCTCGACGGCGACCTGGTTAACGACTATTCAAAAAAAAGCAAGGCATTTGAACGCCACTTGAATAACATACGTTGCAAAGCGGGCATGGTTTTTCAACAATTCAATTTATTTCCGCATTTGACAGTCTTGCAAAACATAATGGAAGCACCGTTGCGCGTACTGTATCAAGACCAAGAAGTTGTGCGAGAGCGAGCGGAAAAGCTGCTGGAAAAAGTTGGATTACTGGAAAAAGCGAACGCTTTTCCTAACATGCTTTCCGGAGGTCAGCAGCAGAGAGTAGCAATTGCTAGGGCCTTAGCTATGAAGCCGAAAATAATGTTATTTGACGAAGTAACCTCGGCACTTGATCCCGAATTGGTAGGAGATGTGTTGCGAGTAATGGAAAGCCTTGCCCGAGATGGCATGACCATGATCGTAGTAACCCACGAAATGGGTTTTGCCGAAAAAGTTGGAGATAGAATCATATTTATGGCCGATGGAGTGGTAGTGGAAGAAGCCGAGCCGCAACAGATGTTTCGAAATCCACAAAATCCTCGAACCAAGCAATTTTTATCGGAAATCTTAAAATAGCTTAAAAAATTAAAAAAAACTTTCTATTGCTTGTTGAACCTCAGCCATATTCTCCAAAGTAAGCAGCGAATTTCGCCATAGCGCCGCCCCAGGAATACCCCGTGCGTACCAAAGCAAAAGTTTGCGAAAACTGCGTACCCCTGCGGACTGGTTACTGAACAAAGCGACATGTTCTTCCAAATGGCGAAGCACTACTCTTTTTCGCTCTTCGGCAGTGCAAGCTTTGCCTCCCTTCAACTCTCGAAATATCCAGGGATTTCCTAATGCTCCCCTACCAACCATAACCCCATCACATCCGGTTTCCTTTCTCATACGCTCCCCGTCAGCCCGACAAGTAACATCACCGTTTCCAATGACCGGAATCTGCACCGCCTGCTTCACTGCCCTTATTACCGACCAGTCAGCCCGGCCAGAATACCCCTGGGCTCTGGTTCGAGGATGAATGGTAATGGCACAGGCCCCCGCCTGCTCTAAGTTTTGCGCAAAGCAAGGCGCTTGCTGGCTAGTTTGGGAGTCCCATCCCGAACGGATTTTAACGGTTACCGGTAATCCGGTTGCCTGGCATACTTGAGACACAATGGCACAAGCTCTTTCTGGCTCCGACATTAGAGCTGCACCCCCTCCTCCGCGGGTAACTTTGGGAACTGGACATCCCATGTTGATGTCCAAAATACGCGCCCCCCACTTCTGGGCTACCAGAGCGGCTTGAGCCATTTTTCCAGGTTCCCCGCCAAATAGCTGCACGTAAAAAGGGTATTCGGTCACCGGATCATGGCGCAAATACTCGAGGGTTCGCTTACTCTCACGAATTAGTCCTTCAGCACTGATCAACTCCGTAGGAGCTGCGCAAGCACCCAGCTCCCGTACTATTCTGCGAAAAGGCATCTGGCTAATTCCTGCCATGGGAGCCAAAAAGAAAGAGGAATCAAAACTATAAGGACCAAGCTCCATAAACTCGTTATCGCACATTCTGCTATAAGTTCCGCCTAACAATCCGGCAATAACATAAATTCGACAATAGTGGGGTGTCATTAGCTGCCGTTAGAATAGAAGACCCCTACTTGCCAAAGAAAACCAAAGCAGTTCAAATTATAGACATGAGCCATGATGAATCCGAACGCCGCCGTTTTCGACGAGTTAAGTCACCAGTTCTGTGCCGCCCTGCAGGCGGACTGTTTCGAAAAGCTAGCCCTGCGATACAAAACATCAGCATGGGCGGTCTGCGTGTTTTTTCCGATGATGTTTACCCGGTGGGCGATCGTTTGGAATTGGAGTTGTTTTTGCCCGATGGCGAATCCATCGTGATTATCACCGAAGTAGTATGGATAGAGACCTTGCCCCCCAACAATCCCGCTGCATATGATGTGGGTTTAAAATTTGTTCATTGTCGTCCAGAGGCGCTAGAACGCCTTCAAAAAACTCTGGAACCTGCAGAACCCATTACGGATTAGCTGGCTACCCTGCAAAAATGATCTATAGTCTATGGTTTTAACAGCAGGTTGAGTCTTACCACCGGCAACTTTGAAGGAGCCTGAGAATTCATGCCACTGGGCAAGTCGCCTAGTCACCAAAATATCGTCATTAATGAGATTGTTGCGCGCGCTGAAGAATCTCTGGCGAACATTTCCTTTGTACGAGCATGCGTGGAAGCTTTAGCTCGTCTTCACGGCCACCAACGAGCTCAATTTGCGACCAGCGTGCTAGTTTTAAATCTGGCATTACGAGGCGAGGGGCGTGCACAAAAGGAATTAGCTAGTCATGTGCATGTATTCATCGAGGCTTTTCACCAACCAGAATTGGCAACCCAGTGGATAGAAGCAAGCTCTTTTCTTGCCAAGCAGTGGAGTCGCATACGTCCAATAGTTGAGTATTTTGAAAAGGAGAAGGCAGAACCCTCGATCGAAGTAGTGGAAGAATGCGATGATTTCGACGAAATTACTGAAGAAGTAGAGCAATCTTTTGTTGATAGCACCTCAGAACCCCCTCCTCTTCCTTCCAAGTTAGACTCCAAACCACCTAGCGCCAGTTTTTCTTTACCCTCCGCCACTAAAGATTTTTGGAAATACGCCGAGCAAAATCTCGGACGGGCGCCCAATCTTAAACGTCCCTTGGTGGGCAGTCAGTCTTTCGCGGTAGCACGCAACACCGATCGTTCTCAATTGTTGCGGCTTGCCGATGAAATAGCCACTCGGTTTCCTCATATTCCTCATGCTCGCGTTTTGGTTTCGCTTATTCGTTTATATGTTGCCGGGCAACAAAAAGAACGAGGATTGCTGGGGAATCTCAATCGTGAACGACTGGATATACTGCGCGAAGGGCTTTCTTTCTTAGGAGATTCGCCAGAAATAGCTGGGCAAGTGGCAGTGCTTTTTGAAAACGATGGACCTCTTACTCGCCAAGCATTTGAAGTGGTAGTAGAAATTACTTGTTCTTTTCTATCTTTTTGCTCGAAACACAGCCTTGATCCGCGCCAACCAGAAGCAGTTATTCGCTTTACTAGCGCTTAGTTTAAGTGACTAGGGCGTGTCCCCATATCCGGCACCACGCCCTCAGTCATTCCCGCGAAAGCGGGAATCCAGGGGCACCACAGTCGAAAGACCAGCTTGCATTCCGATCTGACCTTTGGTTTAGGCTTTGGATGGCGTGCAGATACCAATCACGGCAGCTAAAAAAGTGGCGTCGTGCGTGGAAGATGGGTCTCATCGAAAAAACGAACCCTGGATGGGCTGACCTTTGGCCCCAAATCATCGATTGACAAAGTCGTGCCCATTACTATTACTCGGAAAAAAGGGTTATGTTGAT